>CAYYHH010000103.1:0-4624 GCA_964471645.1 uncultured Oscillospiraceae bacterium | reverse complement strand
ATTGAGGGGCAAAGCATAAGAACAACGGATATCACTTTGGATCTGAGCGGGGTATCTTATGGTTCTACAATCGAGTTTCTGCAATCGCTCGAACTTATGGACAAATCCGTTATAGTCAGGAACGTCTCACTGCTCAGGGCCGAAAGGGGACTTGACGGTCAGATTATACTGGCAATTTATTCACTTCCCAAGATCGATGATACGGATAAAGATATACTGAGGTTTGAGCCGGTGATTCCAAAAGGTAAAACTAATCCGTTCAGCTAAAACAGAAGATTAAAAACCCAATAAATGTGGTAATACTTTATACCGACTGTAGCTATACCGACCGTAAAGGGGGGAATCGAAAAAATGGTGGACAAATTAAAAGAAGAAAAAGGGGCGGCCCTGGCTTTTGTAATTGTCGCACTTATATTTGTTTTCCTTATGGTATCTATCGTAGCGATGCTGGCTAACACCAATATCAGGCAAGCCGGCGCCCAGGAGAAGGGCCTGCAGGCCTATTATATAGCCCGATCAGGTGCAGAACTGGCTTATGAGGCGATAATGACTTCCAATATTCTTGACCAATTCCGTGCGGACAAGAATAAGGTGTTGCAAGAGGACAATATTGACTTTGATGACGGAACGGCGGATGTCAACGTTACATCCACCGGTTCCGACGATGAACAGACGATCGTTATCAAATCTGTGGGAACTCTTAAAGGAAGCAATGTTTCAAGGACCGTTACACTGGAGTTTTATGTAAACTACGACAAATATCCTGACATCATATGGTCCAAATAAAGAACATCAACAGACTGACGATTAGCCCCAAGGTAACGATTTGCTTTTATGATATCCCCTTGGTTCAAAGGAGGTGTTGAATTTGCCAAAGCAAAGAATAACCGATAGTAAGCGTAATTCCGGCTTTACGCTTATAGAAATGATAATAGTCCTGGCCCTTCTCGGGCTGGTGACTTCGTTTCTGTTCACCTTCGTCAACTTTTCTACCGCATCAGAAAAGAAAGTTGAAGAAGAATACGAGCTTCAAGCCGATGTTCGGCTGACATCGGAGATACTGAACAACGCCATCAGAAACTCCTCTGTCACCTTTGCAGTACCCGGTACAGTGTTTGAAAACAGAAAAGAAAAATGGAACTATTTCGGAATTGAAAACAAAAATACCATAGTTCAATACACTTACAATTATGACACTGACGAACATGACAGAAGTGTTCTGGTTGAGGCGAGGGACGGCATTGAATACAATCTTTATTTCGTTCAGAATACCCCAGGCAGCAAACTTATAGAATATCATCTTGACGTGGTACAAACCGACGGCGACAGAAAAGTTTTCAGCGTAAATTCCGAGGTTTCGGCGCTTAACTCTCTTGTTGTACATGATGGCGGGGATCCGGGCAACCCGGCAACCGCCGTAGCCTACAGAAGCGAATCAGCTCCGAGGCCCGAACAGCAGGGTAGAAAGGTTACGATTAATGTATCCTTGATTCTCGACTATTCCGGCAGTATGGGTGATGATATGTATGGAATAGCACCCGGTAAATCAGGCCATGATGAGAATAACATCAGGATAGATATAATGAAAAAAGAGGCCAGAAAACTGATAGATCAATTTGCCAATCTTGGTATTAAAGTCGGAATAGTCCCGTTTTCAAGCACGGCAAATAACCCCCACTATATAAGGGATGCAAAGACTTACAAAGTGGAACTTAAAAAAATAATTAACGGACTTGAGGCCGATGGGGGTACCAATACCGGGGATTCTATGAGAAGGGCCTACTATCAGCTAAAGAGCTCACAACCTGTAACCGGTGAGGTTGTAAATTATATAATACTTCTTACAGACGGTGATCCCACTTTTCGCACCGGCACGAAGTCTGTAAAACAAGGGCCATACATTGCACGTACAGACGATGGAAATACAAATTACGATACAGCCAGTAACAGAAATAATAACAATAATTACGTCTGGGGAGATGGTAACAATCCGGATACCAATGCAGGAAGAACAAACTTGAGTAATTGCATGGCTTATGCAGAAACCATCGGGAACATGATTGTCAGTGACAGAAATCTCGGTATCGGAACCTTTGTCATTGGATTTTCCGCTGTAAAAAAAGATGTAGGTAATAACCAGAAAATAGCCGAAGACTACTGCAACGGCACTTATTACGAGGCTGACAGCGACATTGCACTGGAAAATGCATTCGATGAAATCACCAAAGCCATTCTAAAAGAAACCTGGCATATCTATGGCCCGTATTAATGAAAGGGGTAAAAGTCAATGAAGAATAGAAAAGGCGGCTTTACCTTAATTGAGATAATCATAGCCATGGCTTTGATAGGTATTATTGCAGCGGGATTAATACCTGCTTTCGCCGCTCAGTTTAAAATGACTATAAATGCGAGGAATTTCACAACCACATCCTTTGATGCACAGGGGGAAATGGAAAATGTAATCTTTGATCTAAAAAATGCTTTGACAGATCCGAGACTTGATGAAAGTTTGATTGAAGGTTTTGAGGCGACAGAAAAAACCATATTCGGAAAGAAGGTTACCATTTACAGCCTAAGGAAAAGTTTCCCTGAAAATGATATCAAGAGTTTCATAGTCTTTCTTTCAAAAAGGCTGGCGGATATGGAATTAAGACAGCTTCTGGTGGCAACAGGGGTCAGAATAAAGGTTAACGGGGGCAGCTATAACAACCTTGCGGATTTGAAAATTACTCCAAAGCCCTGGCTGGAGGGAGAATATGATAAAAATCCGGACAGCAACTGGTATGCCAACGTATACGAATGGTACAAATCCAAAGAAGGTAATCCAAATCCCAAGTTTCCCGATGATTACGAAAGGATTATTTTTGCGGGAAAAACACCGGATACCTTGATGAATCTGAGCGACTATGCCAACAGATACATTGTCTTCACCGTAACACCCGTAGACATTCATGGTGTTCGCGGCAATGAAGTCATGAGCAGCAACATAGTTTATGTCCTGGGAGAGGAGTGGCTCTCCGGTGTTTTCGCGTGGGTGGATAAAGACGGAAACGGAAGCTACTCGGACAAAACAGACGTTTCAATTGTAAAACCAAACTATGGGACATGGCCTCTTGTGAAGGGCTTTGATGGCGGCAAGAAATTCACAGATCCGACAAAGCCGGGCACTGAGTTGGATCCCAAGGACGGATCGCTTTATGTTCCCATGAGCATTGACAGGCCTTCGGGAGGAGACAACGGCACGATAAACGTATCCGGTGAAAACAAAATTGATTGGATCATGGATAAAAGCATCAACCTAGCAATTGATATAAAAGTTGATAACAGCGGAGATATGAGACTGGCCACCAGGGATGGAAATATAATTCTTTACAGATATGTCAAGCTGGACAGAAATGGGAAAGTAACCTATGATGCCTGGGGTCTTCCCACATACATTGACAAGGGGCCGGAAATTGATGTCAAAAACGGAAGCATTACGTTCGAAATGGAAGGAAGGGGAGATATAGTTCTTCAGGAATATTCCAAACTCAAGGCAAGCAAGGATATAACCATGATTCCCTACGGCCATATTAATGTGTTTAAATCAATTCTGGAGGCCGGAAAGTCCATAACTTTAGATTCCACAAAAGGCAGTTCCTTCCCGGGCAACAGGGACATATCCATCAGTGATTCAACAATCCAGGTTAATGAGGCGGGAAAAAATATATCTATATCAACAAAAGATAAGCTAAGCATTTCGGACAGCACTCTGGGGAACATAATACAGAGGAACAATGTAATTTTATCAGCACCGTCGGGAATAAATCTATCAGAGGTAAGTTTCAAAAATTCCAGGGTAGATCCGGCGCATAATATGTCGATGAATGGAGGCGGGTGGGATACAAACAGTGTTTTCATAGTTCCGGATGGTAAAACTATAACCTTCGGCAACGGGAAATACAAAGTACAGAATGATGGCAACCTGGTGCTTGGCGACACCGGGGGTGTAAAGTTCGTTAATGGGAACAGCGACAACCTGAAAAACCCGCTGAGATTAACTCTAAACAGGGCCGCAAATAATCAGGTGACTATTGCCACGAACTACGGAAGAAATGTAGGCTATGCTGATGACAGCGGAGCTGTGAGCGCTTCCTTCAACTCCTATCAAAGCCTTGGTTCCGGCCAGACCAACTTAAAATACATGATTACCAAGAGCGCGGGGTCGGGAAGTCCTTCAATTTCTTGTTCATTTGACGGAACCGACAGGATAACCATAAAAGCAAGCGGCATCAGCGAAATTCGCTATACTAATACCTATGAGCTGTCTGTTCAAGACAGATATGCAACGGGTGTCACCGATACCATTCGGTTCACTGTAGCGGCAAATGCAAACGGATCCCCAACCGTACAGGTAGCCGAATCCTCCACCACACCGTCCTATACCGTAACTTTCAACAGTAACGGCGGTTCATCGGTCGTGCCATCTTCCAAAACCGTTATGCTGGGTGAGATGGCAGGCAGCCTTCCCGATCCCCCGACAAAAACAGGGTTTTACTTTGGCGGATGGACAACGGTAAAGGATGGAGAAGATGTATTTAACGAAAACTACATTGTCACGGGCAACATGACCGTTTACGCCAAA
>CAYYHH010000102.1:5584-6352 GCA_964471645.1 uncultured Oscillospiraceae bacterium | reverse complement strand
GTTCCGTAAACTATTGCAGCAATTGTCACAAGGAATATAGTAATCATTAGTTTACACATCTTTATAAAAAGTATATACTTATATTTACCAATTACAAAACCCGGATCGGAAAGGAGGGCCCTTTCAATGGATCTTGAGGAAAAATATCTTGATATCCTGGATAATATCAGAGGTCTGCTAGTTATCGACACCGATGAGAATGTAGTTTTTATGTGCAGTGAATTGATTGAGGTTGCCGGGTATTCTACCTTGAAGGAAGTTTTGGGTAAGAACATTCGGGATCTGTTACAGCATAACAATACCTACAAAGTTATCCGAGAAAACAAACCCGAGTTGACGGAATTTTACCTGACGGAAGGCCACGTGGTCGCCTCTTCCATGTTCCCGATAAAGGACGGAAATAAGATCATAGGCGCCTTTGAATATGACTTGTTCCAATCCTCCGACGAAATATACAATTTCCTTGAAAAATTGAAATCAACTAAAGGTATTGAGCACTTCGCGCCGATAAGGATCAAAAATAAAACAACAAAATATTCTATCGACAATATAAAAGGCTCGAGCAGCAGCCTCCAAAATCTAAAAGAAGAAATAAAATTAGCTGCCAGAAGCAATTCCAACGTAATAATAACCGGGGAAACAGGTACCGGAAAAGAACTGGTTGCTCATTCGATCCATCAGCTGAGCCAGAGATCCCTCTTCAACTTCGTCAAGATCAATTGTGCCGCTGTGCCGGGGGAACTATTTGAATCAGAGCTCTTCGGTTAT
>CAYYHH010000102.1:4296-5574 GCA_964471645.1 uncultured Oscillospiraceae bacterium | reverse complement strand
CATATGCAGGCTAAGTTACTTCGGTTTATCCAAGAGGGAGAAATTCAAAAAATCGGCGGACAAAAAGAGCTGTCCCTCGACGTAAGGATAATAGCCGCCTCAAATAAGAACCTTCTTGAACTCATTGAAAAGGACGAGTTCAGGGAAGACCTTTATTATCGGCTTCACGTTATTTCAATTGAGATAAGTCCTTTGAGCCAAAGAAAGAGCGACATTCCCGAACTGGTGAATACTTTCCTTGAGGAACTTAACATAAGCCTTGGAAGGTCAGTGGATAAACATCGTGTAAAACACTTGGATATCGATGCGTTGAAAATGATCATGGACTACGATTGGCCGGGTAACGTGCGCGAGTTGCGAAATGTAATCGAAAGGGCGATGAACAGGTGTTACGAAGAGGTAATGAGGCCCGAACATTTTCAGGACTCTCTCCTCCCTAAAAACCAAAATATCCAATGGGACGATCTTTTAGGCGAGGGGACATTGGAGGAAATGAAAAATCGATTGGAACGGCACGCAATCATAAATATTCTTTCCAAAGAAGGCATGACTTTGACGAAAGCAGCGGAACATCTGGGCATCTCCAGGCAAATGCTTCACCGTAAATTAAATAAATACGACATTCGGGTCAACTAAAGTTTACAACGAATTATATAAGCTGTTTGCAATTGCATTATCTTTTGAACTTACCAGTTGAAATTTCAACATTCTAATAACTTGCATACCTTTTGGCATGCAAGTTGCGATATATTCAGATAGTTTACTGCTATCTGATCGTTGTTGAAAGGGAGGTTTGTTAGATGGATACACAAGCTGCTAGATCATTATCGCCTATGAGAAAGCTCGGATATTCTATCGGAGCCTTAGGTGATTCTGTAGGATTCAACATTTTCTATTTCTTCTTCCTGTTTTTCCTGACAGACATTGCAGGAATACCGCCTGCAACTGCGGGAACCATTACCCTGATCGCCGTTGCCTGGGATGCGATCACCGACCCCATCGTAGGATACATATCTGACAACCTTAAATGGAAGTCGGGACGGAGAAGACCCTTGATGATATCAGTCTCCATTCCTTACGCTATTTGTATGTTTTTACTTTTTACTAATGTGGAAATGGCAACAGGCGCAAAGACCGCCTACTTCATAGCTATAGCTATGCTGTTTTGGACAACATACACTGTTTACGTCATTCCTTATTTTGCTCTCGGGGCAGAAATGACACAGGAGTTTGATGAAAGGACTTCCCTGAGGGTATGGGCCAGCGTCGCAATTCAGC
>CAYYHH010000102.1:0-4286 GCA_964471645.1 uncultured Oscillospiraceae bacterium | reverse complement strand
GTGGGAGCCGACCACGTAGCTTTCGGATCCGATGCCGAACAGCTTGCTCTCGAGGGAGTCGAGCAGGTGCTTGCGGCTGAACGAAGGGGCGAAGATCGTGTCGAGGGACTCGCGCAGCCGGTCGCGGGGGGCGCGGCGGTCGGCGGGGGTGTCCTTGTACCCGTCGGGGATCCAGACGTTCACGAGGCTGGGGGTGCCGAGCGCGCGGCCCATGGCGGCTCCGATGCGGCGGCAGGCTGGAAAAACGTGTCGATAATTTTCGCTTTTGTTCTGGTGGTCGCAATATTCGTATGCTGGAAGATGACTGCGGGGGCCGAACTACCTCCTGAGCAAGCGACTATTTCAAAAGAGGAACGCAAAAATCTTTTTAAAACTATTGGAGAAATATTCAGTTTAAAACCCAGCATCCCTTTGGCCGGGTCAATAGTTTGCTGGTCTTTAGCCACGGCTATGGCCAGCAGCGGACCGATTTATATTATGACTAATAATTTAGGCTTTAGTGCGGGGACTCAATCGACGTTTTTCGTTATCAACACATTGATCGGCATAGGCTGGCTTCCCGTTATCAGCATAATGTCCCGTAAAATAGGCAAGAAAAAAGCTTATATTATCACTATGGGAATCGGCGGTATTCTGATGATGCTGTTCGGGATTGCGGGCATTACAGGGTTCGCTACAATAATTATTTGGGCAGCGGTGTTCCAGTTCGGGAACTCCTCTTTCTGGACCCTATATTATTCTATGATGTACGACATCAGCGAGGTTGATGAATTTATCAACGGGCACAGAAGAGAAGGCATCGTAACAGCTTTGATGGCCTTTTGTCAGAAACTTGGCGCCGCAGTAGGCACATGGCTTACGGGAATGGTCCTTGAATGGGGAGCTTATGATGGCCTGGCAGATATTCAGCCCGAAAGCGCCCATGACGCAATTCTCTACATCTGTACGCTGGTGCCCGGTATTTTCGGCGCTTTGGCGGCCGTATTTGCCTTGTTCTATCCTTTGACAGGTGAAAGATTCAGGGCTCTGTCCAATGCTTTAGAAGCCAAAAGAGCCGGCAGAGAATATACAACCGACGGATTTGAGAAACTACTATAAAGAACATGACTTCATTGCGAATAACTAATTGGAGGGATCGATATGAAAAAGCTTAGAGCAAGAGAAGCGGGAATTATTCTTCCGGGTACTCCGGGAGAGTACAATGCCATTACTGATGTAAAAGGCGTTGAAGTGGGATATTCTACAATTATTAAGGGTGTGCCGGAGGATTATACGGGTATGGGATCACCTTTTGCCCGAACCGGCGTAACTGCCATATTACCCAGGGGGCATAAGAGGGCCGCGGTATTTGCCGGTCGGCACAACCTCAACGGTAATGGGGAATTGACGGGCACTCATTGGATCGATGATTCGGGATTTATGCACGGCCCTTTTATGATCACCAACACCAATAGCGTGGGCATCGTTCGGGACACAACATCAAAATGGATGATCGAAAATGGTTACTACTATCCCCTGATTGTTGAGGGCCGCCCAATTGAAGGCTGCGGCTATTTTTATCCCGCCGTAGGCGAAACCTGGGACGGTTTATTGAATGATACCAATGGTTTCCATGTGGGTCCGGAGCATGCTTTAGAGGCGCTTGATAATGCAAAATCCGGGCCTGTTACAGAAGGCAATGTAGGCGGCGGAACCGGAATGCAATGTCACCAATTTAAGGGGGGAACGGGTACGGCCTCCCGGGTTTTGAGCAAAGAGGAAGGCGGTTACACCGTCGGCGTCCTGATTCAGGCCAATCACGGATTCCGGCCCCACTTCCAGATACTGGGTATACCTATGGCCGACAAGATCAAAGGTGCCGATCCGATCATAAATACCTTTGCCCCCAAGCCGGGGACCGGCTCCATAATCGTGGTCGTCGCCACCGATGCGCCGGTTTTGCCTTGGCAGCTGAGCAAGCTGTGCAAGCGGGTCCCAATTGGGATAGGAGCTTTAGGCTCGGGATATGAAAGCGGATCCGGCGACATCTTCCTGGCCTTTTCCACCGCAAATGAAAACGCCTACACCACTACCGTATCCGATGTAAAACTGCTGGGTGACGATATGATCGATCCTCTTTACAAAGCCGTGGCAGAAGCTGTAGAGGAAGCCATACTGAACGTGCTGTTTGCGGCTGAAACCATGGTTGGACGTGAGCACAATACCCTTTATGCCCTGCCCCAGGATCAGGTGCTGGAGATACTGCGCAAATACGACAAAGTCAAATAATGTATGCCCGCTTCGGGAGCATGATGTGAAATATTGGTCGCTGCGGGGGCACTATATGAAATATTGACCGCTTCCGGAGCACAATGTGAAACATTGGTCGCCACGGGGCACGATGTGAGTTGTAAGGCCGTTATATTTTTAGCGGCCTTTTTTAAAAGAGCTTTTTAAAAAACGCTGCAGGGTGCCGGGCTTTTCCGTTCATGTAACCCTGTTCAAGTATTCGCACAGAATAGGATATATAAGGCCGGTGTTTCTTTCGTGGGACAATACCGTTATCACCATGTTTTTATCCGGAGCAACTATCAGAAATTGACCATCGGCTCCGTCACAAAAATAATGAGAGGCCGGATATTCTTCACTGCCGTCACCGCACACCCAGATATGATAGCCATAGGCGATCTTTGCCAGGCATTGACCCCGGGATGGAGTAAACTTCTTGTAATCGGGATTATAAACATGGGGTTTGTGCATTAAATCGATCCATGAACTGTCAATGATTTGACGGCCCAGATATTTTCCTTTGTTCAGCAGCAATATACCGATACGGTGAAGCTCCTCATTATCCAGATAAAGGCCGGTAGCTCCAATGCATATATCTTGTCCGGATTTTTCCCATTGAGGCCTTGTAATATCAAGGTGCCGCAGCACCGTTTCAAACACCCAATGATCCAGGCGCATCCCTGTCGACTTCTGTACAATTGCGCTGAGCAAATATGTGGCGGCATTGTTATAAACAAAGTAAGTGCCGGGCTCATGTTTGATATCGGAATTTAAAATATAGCTTATATAATCAGTCTCCGGAGTGAGACGTTTGTAATCTTTGTTTAACATCAATCCTTTTTCATGGCCGACCGTCAGAGAAAGAAGGTGCTTGACCCTAAGTTTTGATAAAGGATCCCGATTCTCCCCATTGAATATCTCAACCTCACCAAAAAACGGCATTACCGGACTTTCCACCATGAAAAATCCCTCTTCTATCGCCTTGAATATTCCGATACAGCTTACGACTTTGCTTATTGATCTGGTGTTTCTTTTGCCCGTATCGTTAAAATCATGGACATACTCCTTCCCATCAATTGTAATTTTGACACTGTCCACCTTGAGCCTGTTTTCATTAACATAATTTATAAAATCACTCAACATTTCATGCCCTTTCGCTTTTGCAGGATGATCGGGGAATGTAAGCAAGCAGTGCCTTCCTGTCCTATTTCTTTTGAATAATCAAAAATATGCTTGAATTATCTACTTCCTGTATCACGTATTTATGCTTGCTGGCTTTTCCCAAACGCTCCAAATCGCTTGCCGAAAAGGTGGTTGCGGAAAAACCATCTTTGCAAACTATTTTACCGTCCTTTGTATTTTCATAATCTATTTCCCCAAGCAACCCTTTTTTCGATTGTTCTTGAAACCAGGCCAGCCTGGTTTCCCAGAACTTTGGGCTATAGCTGCTGAAAAATGCCCTCCCGCCTTTTTTCAGCATTTCCAAAGCTATTTCCACAAGTTTCAGATCGTTTCCTTTGATAGCCGAAAGACCGTTTTGAAGGCATAATACGGCATCATATTCCATATCGTTATCAAATTTATACGCATCGGCAACGCTCAATCTGCAATTGGGGCATTCACGCAGATATTCCTGCCCGAATGCAACCGTATTTTCTGCAATATCTATGCCGTATACGAATTTTACGCCTGGAGCCAATTGTTTCATGATTCGACCATAACCAGCCCCTATTTCAAAGATGATATCACTTTCCGATAAATGACCCCGCACGAATTCTATTTCGCTGCTGAGATATTGCTTGACCCGCTCAATTTCTGTCTGATAAACCTCATAGATTTTTGTTGCATTAAGCGATTTTGAATAGTAGTTCACAATTATGATCGCCTCCCATTTCATGCACAGGCGAGACGGTTATCCGATTTCTTGCAGAATTCGGGGTTTTGTCGCTTTTTTCCCCTGCAATGTTGTTGATAATATAGTGATAATATATCGTAATTATCAAAAAACATCAACAGCG
>CAYYHH010000101.1:0-6543 GCA_964471645.1 uncultured Oscillospiraceae bacterium | reverse complement strand
CCTGGGGCAAGAAAGGCATATCAGCTATTCTTTAAACGGAATTCTTGCCATTCTCTATCTTATTGTTTTCGGATCGCTACTGGGTTACAATGCGTACATATATCTGCTCAGCGTATGGCCCGCCGCAAGGGCAGGCACTTACGCATACGTCAATCCCTTCGTTGCCATCCTTTTGGGGCACCTGATTCTGGACGAACCGCTGAGCATCCACGTGTTTTTAGGCATAATAATCATCCTTCTGGGGGTTTTCATGGTCCAATTCTCCGGTTCCGGGTATAAGGTCTTGCTTCTTTCGGTTCTGAAAATCTTACCGCGTTCACTGCTGAATAAGCTATCAGACCCGATGAAAACAACAAATAAGCGCAAATAGCCGGTGATGTTATCATCTGCTTGCCAATCTGGCCTCTTCAAACTCTCTGATAACATCTGCTCCCGGTTCTTCCGACAGCTTGGAAAAGACCAGTATAAATATGCACGAGATGACAAATGCCGGGAAAAGCTCATATATTCCGAAAAGCCCTCCCATCGGTTTCAAAACCAGTTTCCAAAGGAAGACCATTCCTCCCCCACTCAGCATGCCTGCTATGATCCCTTTCCTGGTAGCTCGTTTCCAAAATAGTGAAAACAGCATCGCCGGCCCGAAGGTGGCTCCGAATCCCGCCCAGGCAAAAGAAACCACTGTAAATATTACACTGTTTTCATCAAGGGCAATAACGATAGACAGAAGTGCAATCACGAGCAATGTGATTCTCGTTACTGTCAGGATTGCCCTGTCCGAAGCATCCCTTTTAATCAACCCATGAAATATGTTTTTAGAAAACGCCGATGCCGCAATCAAAAGATAGGAATCGGAAGAACTTATTGTGGCCGCCAGTATTCCCGCCATAACTACACCGGCAATGATCGGAATAAAAAAGCTTGTGGAAACCAATATGAACACGTTCTCCGCCGAACTTTGGGTCAGGAAAGCACTTGGGTATAAAGCCCTTCCTATTACCCCTATGGAAACTGCCGCAAACAGAGAAATTGCACACCACACGGTTGCTATTCTTCTTGACATTTTTAATGACAGGGGATTGTTGATAGCCATGAACTTTAAAAGAACTTGAGGCATACCAAAATATCCAAGCCCCCATGAAAGGGTGGATATCACTGTCAAAAGGCCATAGGGCGCCGCTTCGCCGAACATCGGCATGCCTGCCGCATCCAATTGCTGAAGCCCATCGGTCATTACGGGCTGGGCTATTCCGAAAAATTCAAAGAACCCGGGAATTTGACGCACATTTTCCAATACTGCCGATACGCCGCCGGCTGCTGAAGTTCCGGCCACCAAAACAACCAGCAACGAAAAGAACATTACTATCCCCTGCATAAAGTCAGAGGCGCTTTCCGCAAGAAAGCCACCGATATAAGTATAACAAACTACAAAAACTGCTCCCGCAATCATCATATATTGATATCTGATTCCAAATAAAGTGCTGAACAGCTTGCCCATAGTAACGAGGCAGCTTGCCGCATAAACAGTAAAGAAAACCAGTATGAAAAATGCTGCTATCGTCATCAGAACTTTTTTGTTTTCTTTAAAACGGTTGCTGAAGAAATCGGGAATAGTAATTGAATCACCGGCAATTACCGTATAATTCCGCAGGCGCTTTGATACGAACAGCCAATTTAAATAAGTTCCGACAAGAAGTCCTATTGCTGTCCACACTGCATCGCTCAGTCCGTACCAGTAGGCCACTCCGGGCAGGCCCATGAGCAACCATCCGCTCATATCGGAAGCCTCCGCCCCCATAGCTGTTATCCAGGGTCCCAAAGACCTTCCGCCGATAAGGTAATTGTTGCTGCTTTCGCCGGCCCTTTTTGCATAATACAGTCCGATGCCTACAACCACCGCCATGTAAATTATCATGGCAATAAAAATTTGCCCCTTTGCTCCCATAGTCAGTTGCTCCTTATAATACTAATATTTATAAATAAATCAAATCAATACGAGTAAGACTTTATCAGATTAAAGCCATGCTGTAAATAGTATTAATGCATAAAGAAAAAAAGCAAATAAGGCGAACTGAATCGCCCGCCTCAATCAATAAATGCCAAACCCCTCGCCCCACTTTATACTAAAGATTGATATTTTTGCTTCTGAATTTTGTGACTGCATACCCTAAGACAATGGCACTGAGCGCAGAAGAAATGGATACAACAGTCCTGAGCCCTGCCTTTTCAGCTTTGCGCCTTATCCGTGATTTTTTCATCTCTTTCATCTCGAGATATTCATCACCCTCAATTTTCCTTTTTCTTTTCATGATATCCCCCATATATAATAATTTTTCCTTTGTTCCGATTCTATAATATGTTTATACATACCCCTGTAAAGTATTGGCCAAACCACCCTGATCTCAGTAGTTTTGCTTATTTTTCCTGCGCAATTTATGTCACGGCAAAGGCTGATAGCCCTTGAATGCGCATGGCGAATCAGTTATGCACTTACCGCAGACTTCGCTGCCGGTTGCTGATGAGCCTGTGCAGGCCGTTGGTGCGCTGCTGTCGGCCGTTGATGGGCTGCTTCCGACCTTTATGGCACTGTCGCCATCAGCCGGATTACCATATGAATTCCCGAAACCTGTATGGATCTTCGAATTTTCAACACACAATGAATAGCATTTATGCCTGTCGTATCCTCCTGTGCCCAGGGCACCCATTGGACAATTTTTAACACATACAAGGCATTTCCCGTTCTTTTTGTACAGGCACAGTTCCTCTTTCATTGCTGTGTCAGGGGTCACATCGATATTCGTGACCAGGCTGAAGAATCTGCCGCAGCATCCGCTTTTTGTTATCAGCATATTATTTATTCCGAAAGTACCAAGCCCCGCGGCATACGCAAAATGTCTGTGGGACCAATCGCTCATTAGTTTGTCCCGGTCAAAAGTGCCGGTACGTTCGGATACGGCTGCCCTGTATCCCAGACTCCCAAGGTACTCAATAACATGTTCGCTGACAAGCACCAGCAAAGAATTAGTCTCTTCATAGGCCAGTGCCCATTCAGCCGATGCCATTCTTCCGGCGGCGACATTGGACTTTGCCAGTTCCTTGGTAAAGGGCAAATAATATGCAACAATAATCGATGCATCATCGAGTACATCCTCAGGCATGGCATGGGAAGAGCCTACGATTTCCTTCAATTTAAGAATGTATGGATCTGCGGCATCAGCAAAACCCACAAGCGGTTTGCCCCATTTTGTCGCAATGCCCGGCTTTTTCATATGATTTTCAACAAAATCACAAATCTCCCGGGTTATCATTACTTTCAAAGATGCGTTTTTTGGATTTCCCATATTACCTGCCGCCTTCCGGTTCCATTTATAACATCGATCGGTTTTCCCATACACAAAATCGGTTAGTTTTTCACCGTATACAATATACATTAAAAAATTAACTTAGTCAAAGAAATAACACACTTAAATTGCCACCCTGTTAATTTGGTTAATTTGTTGTAACAATTCACCTACCTTCCCAATTGCGCCATGTTTTTCCGGTGTAGCTTTAGCTTGAAATTGAATTCAATAAAAAGTGCGGAAATGTAAAAATAAAAGAATGTTTTTTGTAATATGTGAATAAATACCGTTTTATAGCAGATAATAAATAGAAATTATAAACATCAAAGGAGACAGCAATATGACACCACAAAATATGCAGGGCGGAATTTTGTCACAGGATGAAATAATCAAGGCTCAGAATGAAATGAATCTGGGAATGATGGGCAGTACCGGCGGTTCTGGCGGTTCCGGCGGCTCAGGCGGTTCGGGTGGATCCGGCGGCGGAATGGTAAAACCCGGTGACAAAATTGAGGCCCAGAACGCCATGACCGGAGTACAATCAGGAGGAGGCATGGTGCAACCGGGCGATAAAGTTGAAGCCCAGAGTCAAATGTTCAAAGGCAGTGTATAAGTATTTCCTATCATAGTGTGTAATTAAACGAAGAAAAAGATCGGTGGCAGGCGGTACTTACCATCGATCTTTTTCTTTTTCATTGATGACACCTCCTTGCCCTGAGACTGAGGTGTAACAATTCACGAAATTATTTGCACTGAAACCGCACTGGTTTGGGGAGGTATGCTCGCTGTCTGGAACGACTCTCTTTCAACCCGGACTATTTGGCCGGGCCTGATCCTCCTCAACGAAATCCTATTACCTCTATTGTCTCTTAACTTTGTGGACTTGCTGACTACGTATTTCATCTGACGATTGGGGTTCCGCGGGTTTCCGGTCAGTATATATCCGAACCCTCCGACCTCATCCACATTAATTACCCGACCTTCTTCAATCAAAGTCGAGCTGCTTGTTTTTACTATTACTATGCAGGAAGCTCTTGATTGCGGCGGGTTGCTTCTTGTCATAACAGCGGAAAATCTGGCATTTACTATCATTCCAGCTTTCAGGTCCCCTATACTTCCCCGGGTTCCGAACTGATCTATTATTCTTGTTTCGTTGCCTACAATCAGGGTAACCAGCCTCACGTTCCTTATTCTGTTACGCCCTGCTTCCACGTATGAGATTGTCACAAACCCTGTACGGTTGCGTGTAAATATATTTTCTATCTGGGCGTTCTGCGCCGTAATTTCTCTTTGTAATCCGAGCATTTCTTTTAAAAGTCTGTTTGCAATGGCTATATCCCCTTGTGAATTCATAGTTATCACCACCTCCAAATCACGTTGTTAATAGAATTGTATTCCCTTGGCTGAATAACGTTCCTATTTCCTATTGGATATGTCCGGCAACTGTGCAGAAACCGTTCTGCAAAATATTTCCGCTATAGATAGTCATAACAGTAGTAATTTGTTATAATATGCAGTAGAAAAGGGCGCAAATTTGATTACTGACGCTCAGGAAAGGGTACAAATTCGGATTACAGTATGCAGTGGAAAAGGGCACAAATTTTATGATGTGAGAACAGGAGTGTTGAAATGAGGGAAATGCGAAGAACAGACAGACGGTTAAGTCGAGAAGAAGCAATGGAAATCTTAAATAAAGGCGAATACGGGATACTTGCTACCGTCGACAGCGAAGGCCAGCCCTACGGAGTCCCGCTCAGCTATGTGGTCAGCAACAACTGCATCTATTTTCATGGTGTTGATTCAGAAAGCTATAAATACGACAACATTCAGGGTAATAAGAAGGTCAGCTTTACCGTTGTAACGGATACAAAGGTTTTGCCGGATCAATTTGCAACACTATATAAAAGCGCTATTGTTTTGGGCGAAGCCTCCATTGTTGATGACGAAGAAGAAAGGCTGGCCGCATTCAGAGAATTGCTGAAAAAATATAGTTCAGATTTTCTAAAGGAGGGCGAGGACTACATTAAGAGCTCCGGGCCCAAGACAAGATTAACAAAAGTCACAATCGACAGTGTAACGGGTAAAGGCAGAATCAAGTAAGACCCAGAATCCGGTGTGTGCGATTGGTGCTCACAACCAGTACTTATAAAAGGCTCATATACTGAAAAGATATTTAAAATAGTGTTTACTACGGACACTAAACAGTAGACACTTTTTTAATTGCTTCTGACAGTTATGCGAAAATGATCGAAACCTGCGGTTCATAGGAAAATAATTTAATATTTTGATTTGGGTCAATTTAATTCTTTCAATTTACTGATACTAAAGAATGGATGTGTTCATCCATTAACCCACGATAAATTCATATGAAAACGCAAATAAAGATAAGGAGAAATGATAAAATGACGAAATCAACATTTACTGAGGTTAAAGAAAATCATATGCCAACCCTTGAGATGTATGTGCCAATCGTAGATAAGGTCCACGGCGCCGGCCATCCCGAATTTCATGATGTACGAAAACTTTTTGAAAAGATAAATGAAATAATGGGAAAGAGCGGATCAGAAAAGCCGCAGCTGGATGAAGAGTTGGCCCTATTGCGCAAAGTCACCGACAACTACAGAATTCCCGATGACGTTTGCGAAAGTTACGAAGCAGTTTATAATATGCTGGCCGAAATCGACGAGGCATATCGACAGGATATATAGTTCCTGTTTCATCATGTCATATATGTAAAACTTAAATGCTGTAATTGATCCGGAAAGCTGATTTGCTTTTCGGAACTTTGAAAATAAAATTAGTGATAAGGAAAAAAGCAATGCAGAGATTTATATTGGGCAGAAGAAACCACATAACATTGATCAACGGTATTTTGATTGTTATTGCATTTGCAAGCAAACTGATATTTCAAAGCATGACGATTTTTACCTGGGCCTTGATTATTGCTTCTGTCCTGGGCGCTGCGCCTATCGTAATTCAGGCCTACCAGGCACTGAGGGTCAAGGTAGTGAGCATCGATGTGCTTGTAACTATAGCAGTCGGCGGAGCATTTTTAATAAACAATCACGAAGAATCGGCTATCGTGACTTTCCTGTTCCTGTTCGGAGCCTATCTTGAACAGCGGACATTGAACCAAACTCGCTCTGCCATTAAAGAACTGACTGAAATGGCCCCGGAAAGTGCATTGAAGCGAATGGACGACGGA
>CAYYHH010000100.1:1529-6623 GCA_964471645.1 uncultured Oscillospiraceae bacterium | reverse complement strand
TCTATGGTTACAATTTTTTTCATGATGATCTCCTCTTCTTAAATGTTTTTATATCGGTCGATATCTTTGCCTGAGCCTACCCCTTAATTTGAGTATATTCGGGTATCCGTTCATTATTGCATAATACATAATTTCATAGCATCGCTATTTGCTCATTGGCAAAATGATTCAAGGTAAATTATTATACACCATATTCCACCCTATTTCTATATACAGAATGAATTCTCGGCACGTCATTGCTGCGGCGATCAATAATATCCCAAATTTCATTCTTCAGAAATGCCGGATGCAGATGCTCAACACTATTTACCTCGTCGCGGCCCATAAATCGTATGTCTTTGAGTACCTGAGCATTCTCGCCCAGTTCAGGGTCAGAGCCAAGTCCGCATTTCCCTCCTGTTATATCGGCTGTAAAATAGTTTACAAACCTTTGCCCCCGCCTGTGCGATACTTCTTCTATATGCCAAACCAGTTCACCTACACTTACTTCCAATCCGGTTTCCTCAAGGACCTCCCGTTTTGCTGCCTCAACGGCATTTTCCTCAGCTTCGATAGCTCCGCCCGGCAGCATCCAAATATCTTTGCCTTCGTGGTGCTGGCATACAAGCAACAACCTTTCCTTTTCGTCTATGACGATTACCCTCACACCGCCTGCCCACATATTGCTCCTCCTTCGGCGGCTGCAGCTTTCCATCGGCCCGCCTTGCCAATAACATGGTATTATAATTGTAAATATGTCAATGTCATCTTATAATGATCGCACCCGCTATGCCTGCTATCAAGGTCAAAATGATCGGGTCGGCCTTAAATCTCCACGCGATAATCAAAACCGCGACAAAAAAAGCAACGGGCACCGGATTCACGTGCATGCCGGTAAAAAGCGACCCCTGGGCCAAAAACACCACGGCAGAACCGAGCAGGCCTATAGTTGCCGGTCTTATCCCGCTCAATACATCTTTTAATGCGGTGCTCTCCTTAAATCTTGTTAAAAACATTGCCGCCATAAAAACCAAAATCAGCGAAGGCAGAACCACCCCTATAGTAGCTGAGGCAGCCCCGGCAATCCCCGCGTATTGATAGCCCACATATGTGGCGGCATTTATAGCTACGGGTCCCGGAGTCACCTGGGAAAGAGCAACCAATCGGGAGAATTCCCCGGAGGTCATCCCCGTCAACTCGTAGGCACCCTGGTATATGAGGGGAAGCATGGCATAGCCGCCTCCGAAACTGAACAATCCGATACGGAAGAAAAGCAGGAAAAGCCGCAGTAACATCATTGATTCTTGCCCTCCTTATACTTTCTGTATCTATATTGAAAATAACCTATCGCTCCGCCTGCCAGAATTGCATAAATGGCGTTGACTGAAAACAAAACTATTGCCGCCAGTGAGATAGCGGCTATGATCCAGGCAACCTTAGTTTTCAAAATGTTACGGCCCAACTGAACCATAGTCACTGATATCAGGGCCACCGATGCGGCTTTTATGCCTTCAAATGCACCTATTACATAAACATTGTCTTCGACTGTTCCCAAGAACATCAAAATGATCAGTATAGTTAAAAAGGCGGGAAATACAAGCCCAAAACATGAAACAACAGCTCCGATGGTCCCTTTGATTTCCTTGCCTATGAATATCGAAACGTTGACCGCAAATGCGCCGGGCAAGGACTGGCTTATGGCAATGCAGTCAGCTATACCCTCTTCATCCGTCCATCCTCGTTTTGTCACCGTTTCACGACGAATGGCGGGGATCATCGCATAGCCCCCGCCAAAAGTAAATGTACCGATCTTTAAAAATGTAATAAAAAGCTGCCATAGCTCCTTCATGTTGATTTACCTGCTTGCCTGCTGTATTTGCCTTTTTATAAATATGGTTTTACCAGGCTTATCGCATCGCTTACCGCATCGGCAGCGCTCTTTTCCACCGCCATGTCTTCTTCCCGCAATTTGTATTCCACAATATGGTCGGCGGCTTTTCTCCCCACCGTTATCCTTATGGGAATTCCTATCAGATCCGCATCTTTAAACTTGACCCCCGGCCTTTCGTCCCGATCATCCAGCAGTGTATGAACCCCCGCTGAAATCATTTCATTATAGGACTTTTCTGCAAGTTCCATCTGTATGGGGTCATCCCTGTTGATTACTGTAACTATCGCGTGATAGGGAGCAATAGCGAGAGGCCATATAATGCCGTCTTTGTCGTGATGCTGTTCGACCACGGCCGCCAGGGTTCTCGTAACACCGATACCGTAGCATCCCATTACGATGACTTTCTCCTGCATATTCTCATCCTTGTAATATGCATGCATCGATTCGCTGTACTTTGTGCCCAGTTTAAACACCTGGCCCACTTCGATGCCTCTTGTGATTTTTACGGTTCCTCCGCATTTCGGACAGGGATAGCCTTCTTTTATCAGCTTTATATCCGTCACTATGTCGCCTTTGTAGTCTCTGTCATAATTGACATTCAACATGTGATGATCGACTTTGCATGCCCCTGCGCAGAGGTTTTTCATCTTGGTAAGCTCGCTGTCTACTACTATTTTGCAGCCATGAAGCCCTACCGGTCCGGTAAATCCTCCCACAGCCCCTGTTTCTTCGCCCATGGCCTCTTCATCGGCGAAAGCTATAGCATGCTCAGGTATTCCCAAAGCATTTATAAGCTTAGTCATGTTCATTTCCCTGTCGCCTCGGATGAAAGCCGCCACATAGCGGTATTCCTGATCATAGACCTCAAACAGCAGCGCCTTGATTGTCTGCTTTGCCCCAAGCCCCAGAAAAGAAGCCACTTCTTCGATGGTCTTTGTACCGGGTGTATGGACTGTTTCCAAAGGAAGCATTTCCGCTTCATCGTATTCGTCATCCACGCAGTCGGCCCTTTCCGTAGTAGCCGCCAGATCGCACTGCTCGCAAAAGGCTATCTCGCTTTCACCGTGTTCTGAAAGTGCACAAAATTCATGTGAATCGCTTCCTCCCATCGCCCCGGTGTCAGCTTCAACCGCACGGTATATAAGTCCGCATCTGTCAAAGATTTTTTCGTAGGCATCGTACATTTCGTCGTAGCTTTTATTTAATCCTTCCCAATCTTTGTCAAATGAGTAGGCATCCTTCATTATAAATTCTCTGCTGCGCATCAGGCCAAACCTGGGCCTTTTTTCGTCCCTGTATTTGGTCTGTATCTGATATAGATTCAATGGCAGCTGCCTGTAGGAATCCACCTCACTTCTGACGATATCGGTAAAAACCTCTTCGTGGGTAGGTCCTAAGCAAAAATCCCTGTCATTTCTATCTTTCAACCGCCACATTTCCGGGCCGTAGGCATACCATCTGCCTGATTCCTGCCACAGTTCGGCAGGCTGGATCGCCGACATAAGTATTTCCTGTCCGCCTTTTGCATCCATCTCCTCCCGCACTATGTTTTCTATCTTTCCGAGCACCTTCCTGCCCAGAGGCATAAACCCATAAACACCTGACACCAATTTGCGGATCATGCCCGCCCTTAGCAGCCAGATGTGGCTTGGGATCTCGGCCTCCGCAGGCACCTCTCTCAGGGTTTTAAGATACATGTCGGTCATTCTCATAAAATGCTTCCTCCTATATGGTGATCGGCACCGTCATTTTTTCCAAGAACTGTTGCTGTCGCCATAGCGGCAATTCCTTCTTCCCTGCCGCAAAAGCCCAGCTTCTCGGTTGTGGTGCCTTTAATGTTTACTCTCGATCGATCGATTTTCAAAGTTGCTGCAATGTTGTTTTTCATATTTGATATGTAAGGAGAAATTTTGGGTTTCTCCGCTATAACCACCGCATCAATGTTTCCGATATCAAATCCGGCTTCGTTTATGGTTCTGCCTGCGACGGCCAGCAAAGTCATGCTTGAAATATCCTTATACTCAGGATTGTTGTCAGGAAAATGTGTTCCGATGTCACCCAGGCCGCAGGCTCCCAGAAGGGCATCCATTATCGAATGTACCAGCACGTCGGCATCAGAGTGGCCCTTCAGTCCCCGATCAAAAGGAATATGGGTTCCCCCTAATACAAGGCGCCGCTTTGGTGCGAAAGCATGGACGTCAAAGCCGGTACCAACTCTATAACCGATGGTTGTCTTTGTCTTTGATTCCTTATGTAAGGCATTTACAAAAGCCCGGGCAATCTCAATATCCTCTTTTGTAGTAATTTTGATATTCCGGTAATCCCCTTCCACCAAAACCACATCGGTCCCGATCCGCCTGACGATACTTGCATCGTCGGTTGCGACGAACTTGTCCCGCTTTGCTTTTGCATGGGCGTTGTAAATTGTAGGCAGCAGGAACCCCTGAGGTGTTTGTATCGAATAAAGTGAGTCCCTTTCAAGGTTTTCCATTATCCTGACATCCTCTGCTCTGGCAATTGTGTCTTTCACAGGCACACCGGCAGAAGCGGCCCCCCATTTCGCCGATGCCTCTATCAATCCGTCTATAACATCCCTTGATACAAAAGGCCTTGCTCCGTCGTGAATCAATACCAGTCGGGGCAAGGGCTCAGTGCCGCAGGTTTCTTTAAACCCGCACCGCTCTCTGCTTTTGTATATAGTTTTAAGGCCATTAAAAACGGAGGCTTGTCTGTCTTTTCCCCCCGATAATATGGCCCTTATTTTGGCGATTTTTCTCTTACCGATGAATTCTTCGCAACAGAACTCCAAATCTTCTTTTTTTACAACAAGATATATTTCATCGACACAGGCATGCTCCGAGAAGGCAACCAAGGCCTTCTCCAAAATCATCTCGTCACCTATTCTGATATATTGCTTTGATATTCCGTCGCCCATCCTTGTACCGGATCCTGCAGCGACGATCACCACAGCCACCCTGAAGTCCTGATACATCTTATTATTTCCCCTTTTTGGGTTTTCCGAATATCATCCGACCGGCAGCGGTCTGCAAAACGCTGGTCACTACCACCGTAATATTCTGTCCGATATATCGTTTGCCCTCTTCGATGACGACCTCGCCGGCCGTGCGCACGAAGTAGTCGCGCAGGCTCTCGGTGTCGTACACGATCTCCATGCCGCGCCCGCCGAGCACGAAGCTGGGGCGCACGAGCACCGGGTACCCGAT
>CAYYHH010000100.1:0-1519 GCA_964471645.1 uncultured Oscillospiraceae bacterium | reverse complement strand
TCCGAATATCATCCGCCCCGCGGCAGTCTGCAAAACGCTGGTGACCTCCACCCTTATGCTTTGCCCTATATACCGCTTGCCGTCTTCCACCACTATCATAGTTCCGTCGTCTAAATATGCAACAGCCTGATTGCTTTCTTTACCTTCCTTGACCAGGAAAAGCTCCATCTCCTCACCGGGCAAAACCACCGGTTTCAGCATGTTGGCAAGTTCATTTATGTTGAGTACCTCTACGCCCTTTATAACCGCCACTTTGTTGAGGTTGTAGTCATTGGTCATGACTTTCCCTCCTAAGTTCTGGGCAAGTTTCAGCAGTTTAACATCCACCTCAGGTATTTCTTCGATGGTTTTGTCACCGTCGGTGTTATAGATCTCTATACCGTAATCCGTCTGTATCTTATTCAATACATCGAGACCTCTTCTGCCCCGATTGCGTTTCAGATTGTCCGACGAGTCCGCAATATGCCTCAGCTCCACCAATACAAATTCGGGAATGACTATATTGCCTTCGACGAATCCGGTTTTCATGATGTCTGCAATTCTTCCATCAATAATAACGCTTGTATCCAATATTTTGGGCGATGCATCTCCGCCCTTGCTCCTGCCCTTAGATGTGGTTACATTTCTTCGGCCGGATGCAAAGATGGCTACAATTTCTTTACCCCTTCTGGTCGCAACAAATACCCCTATATATCCCAATAGCAAGTAGGTCAGTACCGAAAGTACCGTTGCAATAAAAGGAAGCTCAATTCCCATATAGAGTTGGCTGATTAAATATGCCACAAATAAGCCGATTACCAGTCCGAATGTACCGGGCACGAATTCTGCCGACGGTACTTTCTGGAGATCAGATTCTATATCTTTTGCTACTTTCTGGCTGTGCCTTCCGATAGTCGGTGCAATACTAAAAAAAATAATTGCGGTAACAACAGCACATGCAATGCTGAATACGGTCTTTTGATTCTCACTTAAAACAAGCACTTCACCTAAGTTGGTCACGATCATCAACCCGCGGAATAAAAAAGACACTCCATATCCTAAAAGCGCGCCGCATAGCGTAAAGATACCTCTTATTAACTTTTTTATCATTCATCGCTCACCCCCCTTCTGCCAAGATTATGAAATGTGCCGGCAACCGGCATATGCAAAAGGTGTCCTGTTTAATACAGACACCAAGCGCAGATCATGCAAACCCCAATGCCGCTTCAAGTCATCCGACCATACTATAATACAATATCTTATATGGCTGTTTCAATAATATTATCTGCTTCTTCGTAAGTCATTTTTCCTACAAGTATCAATTCGCTGATCAATATCTGTTTTGCATTGGTGAGCATCTTCTTCTCTCCGGTTGAAAGTTTTTTGACACGATCAGTCCGGATAAGGTTCCTTACAACCTCAGCCACCTTGCATATATCTCCGGTTTTCAACAGCTCCATGTTTTCACGGTATCTACGGTTCCAATTGGAAGACATTTCTGTTGAATCAGCCGCCAACAAATCAAATATCTCCGGAAGCC
>CAYYHH010000099.1:0-6659 GCA_964471645.1 uncultured Oscillospiraceae bacterium | reverse complement strand
AAATAAAGAGTTTTCGAGTTGTTCAGCAAGCCCTAATTAAATATGATCGTTCAGATTCTCTGCATGAACTGACAATTGTATTATTTTAAATGTAACTGAAGTTAAACCCGGGGGGAATATGAAGATTTTCGAAAAATTGGACTTACAGATGAAGTCATTAGTTGTTTTTCGGGATATATTAAAGGATGAAAACATTCAAAAGCTATCGAAGTTGTTGACATCCATCGAATTACCCATAGAACAAAGAATATGCCGCTATGCCGATTTTGCGTATGGGCTGTTTAAGACAACTGATAACTTGACAGAATATATCTGGAAATTGGTTTTGAGCGACGAGAATATCTATGTTTTAAAGAAGGCCAAGGACCATGTGATATCCCCAATGCTTGATAAATGCCTTTCGAATGAATTGAACATTTTACAACTGCTTTCATCACTCAAAAGTGAAGATGTCAAAAAACAAATAAATTATGACGGATTCCTTCCCGAATGGACGAATGATGCTTTCGATTTCGAGTCGGAATTCAAGGCCAGAATGGATTGTTTATCTACAGTAGGGTATGGTCAATTTGTCGATCATCTTATGTTTATATTTGAAAATGATAAATTGATTCCCGTTAAATGTCCGGACCACATAAGGCTTTCGCATTTATGGGGCTATGAATCATCCCGTAACAAGGTAATCGCCAATACACTGTCACTGCTTGAGAACAGACCATCCTCAAACGTTCTCCTGTACGGCGATGCCGGAACCGGTAAATCCTCCACGGTAAAGGCAATCGTCAACGAATATGGATCCCGGGGCCTCAGACTGGTCGAGATCAGGAAAACCCAACTTCTGCAAATACCTACCCTTTTAGATATTCTGGATTCCAACCCCCTAAAATTTATTATTTTTATCGACGATCTCTCATTTGCACAAAATAATGAAGCTATCGGAAGCCTGAAGGCCATACTTGAAGGCACTGCCTCGGCGAAACCGCCCAACACAGTCATCTACGCCACCAGCAACCGCCGCCATTTGATCAAAGAAACTTTTTCGGATCGCGGGGATGATGATCTTCACAGAAGCGAAACCATACAAGAACAAACATCGCTATCCGATCGGTTCGGGCTTTCGGTGAGTTTCTTCAAACCCGACAAAGATGAGTATCTTGATATTGTCTTCGCACTTGCAAATCAATATCATTTGAAGGATACCGAAGGGCTTGAGCTATTGGCCGAACGCTATGCATTAGAGAGGGGAGGGAGGTCCGGCAGAGTTGCACGCCAACTGATAGAATCTTTGGCTTGTGTGAATTAGCTTTTGGTCATCTCTCCTGATTTGTTTGATATATCAGAAAAGAGAAATCCCGTGATTGTAAAAGTATCCCCAGTTAATTTATATCTACGATCAACTACATATTACTAAAAATCAAGTACAAAATGAATATATGCAATGGGTAAAATATATACATACCATATTTTAACAAGTTGCCTCCTCTTCCTTTTTCTCCATTGTATAGATGTATTGGTATGAGGGATAATATGGCAAATCCCTGAGTTTGAAATTCGTATACCTTCCCGAGTATCTCCAAAGGGATAAACATCCCACTAAAAAAATATACATTTAATAGAGATAGGCTTATTAGTTGAAACAACCAGGAATAAGGCCTGTTCTTAAATAGATAAAATACTACAACTGTCATTACGCCCATTGCTCCATAGTCAGTAAATCCAATTGTGGCCGCTATATTTGCAGCTGACAATACAAGTACAGCTAACACTGCATTCTTAACTGTTTTTTCCCTTATAAATCTATCCAGGTATCTGATGGCAAATAGCCCCAGCAATAAGGTGAATAAGACATTTTGATGAAATGGATAGAGCATTGAGCTATTATAAAAAAGATTAAAAGGTATTTCAGAAATAATTGCAAATATTAATAGTCTCTTTGCATATTTTTTAAAATCTGAGGTATAAAAAAACCCTTCTGCTATTTGAAACGCAAATATCGGAAAAGCCATTCTCCCTACAAATGTCATCCATTGGTTGCCGGGGATTATTGTCGCCCACATATGATCAAGCAACATAAACAGCATCGCCATTAGCTTTAATACATCCCTGTTTACTATCTTTAATTTCGCAGTTTTCATATAATTTTATACTACCCTTTATTCCATGTTTAATTATTTTTAAATATATTACATCTGCCGCCTCGTTGAGCAATGCCTTTTCTGATAAGTAATTAAGGTCATACCCTTCTTTGATGATAATATATTTGCATATTCTCTCTTTTTACCGTTGTTCGATATAAACCATTATCACATTGATTGTATCACGATTCCAGGCATACAAAAAGATTTTCAGGTTAAATCATGGACTCCTGCAGTTCAGCTGCAAAATTGGGATTTAGATGCCGAAATGGATAATGTATCAGGCTTGTCTTTCTGTTTTCTCTGGCTTGATGATTGAGGTTATTGCTTTATTATGATAAATTCAATTATATATCTACTGAGTAAAACCTTTTTGAAAGGGAAATAAGAAAAAACGCACTATAAGGCACATTTATATAATTCGCGAGGGATTGCACAGATGAAAAATAAAAAGGTTAGTACAAAAAGAAAGATAGTTCTTAGCTGTATAGCTATTATATTATTGTTCATCGTCTACCAGATACTTTCTGTATTTATTTGGGGAGTAAGTATTGCAGAAAGGGAACTATCTAAATATGCAAAAGAAGTACTAAAGCTGAACGAAAAAATAGAGTGCCGGTATGACTGGTATAACAACAGGTACGCAGCCTTAAACGAATTGGGATTCACTTTAGACTATCGCAAGCAAAACAACACAATTCTTGATGAGACTTTTAGTCAAAAAGAGAGCGAAAAGGCAAATTATGATTATAATGCCCTGATTGCGAAAATGCCTGATAATTTAACATTACCCACGAACATAATGGTCTGGACAGAAATCAGTGCTGATAATTATAATGTCAAAGCACAGCGTTTATACCTTTTGAGTATTTTTAACACCGAAGATATATCGGAACAGGATAGCCTTCTAATGCCTGCCGACATAGCAATGGATGTAATTTCGGAATTAGGAGAAAGCTACAACTTTACCGGGATACAAGCAATTTATTTTGATAAAAACGGACAGTTTGAAATCGTTATTCCCACAGGTTCACTTGAACCAATAACAGTTGAGAAATTATTAAAAAATACAAAACAGATCCCGGCGGATAAATATCCTGAAGACTATCTCAACTGGCTGGTGGAAAATAATCTTGTGTAAAGATTATGATTATGATCACAGCATGAGAACCTAAAATGGACCTTCCTGAAGCTGATCTGACTAATCAGGGCTTGCTGAACAACTCCTTTTTCCGGTGCAACAGCTCAATCTAATTTACATTCCCAAAATCTGCCGCAGCAAATAAATTTCAGCGGCTCTCTGTTTCTGCAGCATGTACCACTGTGACAGCTACAAAATATTGGATATTTTAAATTCATGTCACAAATCCATGCTTTGAATTGTTATAAGGGTACAGCCGGCTGATAAAAAGGAAGGATGCACATATGAATGATACAGATTTGGGGCGACGTTTTGTCACAGGGGGAGAGGATGAATTAGAAGAGATAATCAATATGTACGGAGAAAAGCTATTACGCTACGCTACTGCTATCATGTGTGATTACCATGATGCAGAAAATGTGATACAGGAGGTTTTTCTTTCGGCATATCAAAACCGTACTACATTTGACGGTAATAACCTCTCCGCATGGCTCTATAAGATTACATATAATCGGTGCCTGAACCAACTAAAGAAACGTAAATTGTTTTATTTTGGTGAAATCCGCGATGAAATGGTTGTCCCGACAGAAGATACGGGGTTGAGTGAGGAGACGGCTCGCGCATTGCGCAGACTAAAACCCAAAGAAAGGGCTCTGCTGTATGCGCGGATCATGGAGGAGCAAAGCTACAATGAGCTCTCACATAGCATTGGATGTTCCCCCTCAGCTTTGCGCAAACAATATGAAAGAGCTAAAAAGAAGATGGAGGAATATTTAACCGCAGAGAGTAAAAAAAAGGAGTCAATTACATGAGTGCATTTGATAAAAACGAAAAGGCTATATATGATATGCTTTCCAAAATCACTGTTGATGCAAGCAAAATTAATGGTAATGTTAAAGGCCGGCTAAATGAAGAAACCTTCTGTACTGCTCTCCCTCGTCGGGCGCGATGGGGAAGATCTACGGTGGCAGGCGTTGCGCTGTCGGCAATATTGTTTGTTACCGCAGCAGCTGCGGCACTGGGGGGCTTTGATTGGTTTATCGAAAGATTTAACCCTTCTTTTAGTGAAATCGTCGAACCGGTGGAGGTCTCATGCGAGGATCAGGGTATACGCATGGAGGTCGTAGGTGCGCAGAAATATGAAAATAAAGCTATTGTCTACTTGTCTCTTCAGGACATCAGCGGTCAAAATCGTCTAACCGAGCAAACAAGTTTCCAAGACGGATTTGGTATAACTATGAATCAACAAAATCAAGATAAAAACAAAGATAAAGCAGACGAAGTTGTCGCCAGTTTTTCATGGAGGGAAAAACTACTTTTCTTTGATGAAGGAACCAACACGCTTTATTATGAATTCAATATTACAGCAGATGCGGATTCACCTTTGGCTGATCCACTGGAGTTAGGTAGCCGCTTAATTTATTTTAGCAAAAAAAGTTATGAAGAACCCGTTCCCATGCCTCTTACCTGCCTTGGCGAGGCGCCATCTATACTTATCACCGAAAAGCAAATTTGGGGTGGCACAAATGTGCCTGATGATCTTACCGGGACCACGGCTGCACTAAAGCCCGGGAATTATGCTAATTTAACAGATGACACTGACGACCAATGGATTTCTAATATAGGTATTGTAGACGGCAAACTACATGTGCAGATTGGCAAGGTTTTTAATAAAAGTTTTGGCAGCACTGATGCCACATTAGCCCTAAAGACTTCGGATGGTAATATTATCGAACCCGATTATGAATTGACGTTCTTGGGCGACAAGAATCATCGCTTACGCAATGCAGGGACAGGTGATTACGGTGATGCAATATACAAATATGAGGAATCCGTTTTTTCCGTAAACATTGACGAGCTGGATGACTGCATCCTCTATTATAGTTTCTCGGTTTATTCCGGGGTGGAAGGTCGCTGGAAAGTGGCAGCCAATTTAAGTGACACCGGTAGCCAGATGCGCATCTGGACCAATGATATTGTCATTGATGGTCATCTTTTCGAGTATCTGACTCTCAGTCCGCTCGGGCTTGAGGTTCGAGGCAGATATGATGGGACGGAATGTCTGGCAAGCGAAATGTCATTGGTGCTTGAGACACCCGACGGTCTGATTCCGCTGCAAGGTGGAGGTGGAAGCCAAAAAGATCATACCTTCAATTTAAGTTGGGACACGGAAACTCCGCTTGATATTACCAAAGTTACAGCAGTCATAATAAACGGCACGCATATTCCTGTTAAATAAAGGGATGATATAGGTAAAGATAGGTAGGGATGGGTAAGGATAGCAAACAGAACTGTAAACAGTAGTATAAATAGCAGAATGTGCCTCGTCAATCTATATCAATCTATATCAAAATTGAACAAAATTGAACCAAGCACAAATTCGTCGCAAACATTCCTTTGGACATTTTACGGCTTGGTTGCCCATTTTTCGTACAGATCACAATCAAGAATACCGTGATAGGGCTGAGAGATTTCCGGAAAGGTATGGCGGTTCCAAGTCCTGTATAATCAACGGAAACAAAAAAATATATAATTCTCTCAGTCTGTAATATCGGCATACCCGTAAAACTCGTAGCCCTTTTTTGCCTCGGCATTTCCTCCCGCATTGAAGTGAAAGGGTTTTCCAAAATGCTTACACGCCACGGCGTAATGGCACAGGGCGATTCCCATATCTACCCTCATGAGCTTGTAAGCAAGCGACATGGGCGGCTTCAATAGCTGGCGATAGATAAACAGTTTACCATTTGTCTTTTCAAAATACCACGGCTGTATATTCATTCCCGATGGAGCGAGGTGTACTGCTTTTATACACTCGTTGTTCGGGATATTGGTAATGTCTGAAATGCGTTTGCGTTTGAATTCAGATAATGTTCGATGGGGTGAACCATCAGGCTTTCCAAAGGCAATCACAATAATGTCCGAGCTGTTGTGCGCCTTTGTTGCGTCTTTGGATGCACCAAGCCAAACACCGCCCAGCTCATGTGAATTCAGCCAAAGCATAAACTGCTGGCCGATAAATCCTGCATTTTCCTGCTCGCCTTTTTTACCTTGTCCACTGATGATAAGATAGTGCGGAGCTTTGACATGAAACATTCCTTTCGTTTCGGTTGTAAAGCGGTAATTGAGGGGGGTGTCGGGATACAGCGGCTCAAATGTATTTAGCGCCGTCTTGATTTCTTCGAGCTGCTCCTTACTCAGTGGCTTTGCTATATATTTTCTACAGGATTTTCGTTGGCTGATTGAATCAAATAAGTCCATTTTGTTACTCTCCTTTGCAGTAAACAATAGACAGCGGGGTTCAATGGAAACGTCAGGTCGAAATCACACAACCCCTGGTTCCACAACCCCTTGTGTCACAACCCCTGACTCCAGCTAACTTGTTT
>CAYYHH010000098.1:1817-6666 GCA_964471645.1 uncultured Oscillospiraceae bacterium | reverse complement strand
CCATGCAATCATCCATTCTGTCGCATGAATCGTGATACCTTCTATAATCATCACCCAAAACGAACACCTCCCGCAATGTATTTCAATCATATCTGGCTTTATACGGCGGCATCGTTCAAATACCGCTTCTCCATAATATGATAGGGAAGGCAAAAGGTTACTGCTCATGCCGAACTTTAATTGGAAAAGCTCAAAAATGAGTGACAATAATATTTAACGCAGATATGATATGAGATGGACCATATCCTCGGGAAGCGGTGCTTTCAAAGAAAGCCTTACTCCATCGGCGGGATGATAAAAGCTTAACTGCTCCGCATGGAGCGCCTGCCTGCATATAAGATCCGGGGCCTCCCCGCCGTAGAGCATATCGCCTATTATGGGATAACCTATATGTGACATGTGCACCCTTATCTGATGGGTACGGCCCGTTTCCAACAGCACACTTATCATAGTATAGCCTTTATCAAAGCGCTCCAGCACTTCATAGTGTGTGACCGAAGTATAACCGTTGTATAAAACAGTTCTTTTGATCGTATCCTCCGAGGGTTTTCCTATCGGTAGATTTATTGTCCCTTTATCTTCAGGTATCGTTCCTTTTACTATGGCTACGTACCGCTTTTCTACTTTCCCCTCTGTAGCCTGTCTGGTAAAATCATCCTGGCAGTAGGAGTTTTTACCGATCAACACTACTCCTGATGTGTTCATATCCAGGCGATTTATAAATCGAATTTTATAGCTGTCATTTTTATTATTCATGTAGTACATCACGCCGTTTGCAATGGTGTCGCACGGATGGCCTTTGGTTGGATGGACAACTAACCCGGGCTGTTTGTTGAGGACCAGAAGATCCCGGTCCTCATATATTATATTTAATGGGATAGGCTGGGGAAGGAAGTCACTGCTTTCCTCCGGAAAAATTACGGTGATGCGGTCTCCTGTTTTCCCTTTTTCAAAAAGCTTGATGTTTTTACCGTTCAGGTATACCCGACCTTCCCTTTTTAGCCTGGTCAGCAACCTTGAGGATAAACCCATTCGCCGTTTTAAAAGCTCCTTTATCGGGAGCTCTGCATCTTCATTATTAATAATATATTGATATCTTTCATTCATATATAAAACAGTTCTTTTCTATAAAAATTTAGTTTTTACCTTAGTCCAGAAATCATAATGTTCAAATCTCATGAGCCTGACCTCTGTATCCGAGAAACCCAAGGTGATTGCCTTAATATTTCCGTGTTTATGCTCCATTCCGTCTACAACAATCAGAAAGCCGTTCCCCTTCTTTGACTCGGGATGAATCGTAACGCTTAATTCTTCCGGTAATACCACGCTGGAAGTAAAAGATCTATAGGCAGTGGTATTTATTGGGGCTATGGGAGTGATCTGCAGAATGGAAAGCCCGGGGTCCACAATGCTTCCGCCCAGAGAATAGTTATAAGCGGTACTTCCCGCAGGCGTACAGACCAGTATCCCATCTCCGCTGAATCTTTCTATAAAGCTGCTTCCGATAGAAATATTCAGATGTACGGTTGATGAAGAATCGGCTTTTATAGTGATCTCGTTGAGGCCGCAATAATCGTATTTATTCCCGTTGTCCTCAATTACTGCCTTGACAGTTTTAAGGTTCTGTATATTATATCTCCCCTGTTTATATAAAAAAACGAATTCATCCAATTCATCCGGATGTATTTCCTGAAAAAAACCCAAGTGACCTGTGTTTATTCCAAGGAAAGGTATGGGTGGAAAATCATATTTGTGCAGTGTCCGCAGAAAGGCGCCGTCACCTCCGACGCTGACGATAAGTTCCGATTCGCGGCTGAACTGTTTGGGAACAATAAAACCGCTCTGCTGAAGCTTTCTTCTCAGTAGCTTGCGTACCTCCACCGAGTAAGGGTCATCGTTTGCGAAGACGTTTATTATTCTGTTTTCCACAGATTTTCCGTTCCCCGTCATCAGCATCCTCTACAGTGTCCCTTCCATTTCGTCTAAAGTCCTTCCAAACATTTCCATTGCTTTTTCGATCGTAGCAGTTTGCTTCATATTTACGCCGGCCTTTTCCAAAAGCGGTATGGGGTCGTCGGAATCCCCCGATTTAAGAAACTCCATATAAGCCTCCACCGCCTCGTTTTCATTGGCCAGTATCAGTTCGGAAAGCGCCGCGGCGGCAGAATACCCCGTTGCGTATTTATAAACATAAAAGGCATTGTAAAAATGAGGAATTCTGGCCCATTCCATCGCAATCTGATCATCGTATATTACCCGACTGCCGAAGTATTTTTTATTCAGTTCCAGATAGTATTCGCAGAGCCGGTCGGCAGTCAGAGCCTCTCCCCTTTCGACAGCCTCGTGGGTGATCTTTTCAAACTCGGCAAACATGGTCTGGCGGAACAAAGTGCCCCTGAATCCGTCGATATTCATGTTCAGCAGATATAATTTTCTGATCGGATCGATCTCTTTTTTCAACATATGCTTCATGAGCAGGCTTTCGTTTACCGTTGATGCTACTTCGGCCGTAAATATTGAATGGCCGCCATATACGAAGGGCTGTGTCCTTCTTGTATAGAAAGAATGCATTGAATGGCCGATTTCGTGAGCTATCGTGAACACATCCTTGAGCTTTCCGTTGTAATTTAGCAAGACATACGGGTGGCTGTCATAGCTGCCGAATGAATATGCACCGCTGGTCTTTCCTTCATTTTCATAAACATCAATCCATCCGCTGGCCAAAGCGTTTTCATATGGGATGTTGCCCATTGGGCTTTCCACCAGGGGAGTGTACATGTCGTACATGTGAACTTCTTCCAACCCCAGCGCTTTTTGACGCAAATCCACGTATCGATGAAGAAGAGGCAAATTTTTATTGACTATCTCTACCAAGTTGTCGTAAACGCTTATCGGTATATCATCATCCGAAAGTGCCGCCTCAAGTGAAGAATCATATTTTCGGATTCGTGATACGATGACATCGGCTTTCGTGTTGTAATTATAGGTTGTGGCCAATGTATTTCTCTGCGCTTCGTAAGCAGCATACATGTGCTCAAAAGCTTCCCTTCTGACACGGCGATCCTTTGACTCCATAAAGTTCAAATATCGGCCGTGGGTTACCTCTGCCATATCCCCGTTTTCATCCACAATCGAGCCGAATTTCATATCGGCATTGTTTATCATGGAGAAAATATCATTGGTGGCAGATGTCAATTCACTGAATTGGGCCATAAGATTTTCTTCCTGCTTGCCCAGCACATGTTTTTTTTGCCTTAAAATTTGTTTTACAATATGATTATAGACCTTCAGCCCTTCGGATTGTTCCAGATAAGATTTCAGGAGTTCTTCCTCCATTTCCAGCAATTCAGGCGTGAAAAAGGAGGCGGCCGCACCGGCTTTCGCTATCAGGCTGCGTGCCCTGTCCGACATTGCCTGATATTTTGCTATCCGGGTGTCTTCGTCTTTTTTCATGCGTGCATAAACATAGACTTTCTCCACCTTTTGCCACAGAGCATCCTTTGCAGCAAACGCCTCCGACAACAACAGAGGATTCTCCCCCAAGTGACCGGCAAATCTCGGAAAATCCTCCGCCAGTTTTTCCGTTTTTTTATAATCGTTTTCCCATTCCTCGTCATCAGGGTACATAGCTTCTGTATTCCATTTATATTTTGGGTCAATTTGATCTCTGGATTTTATCATTGTGTCATTTTTGCTCATAGTACATCTCCTGTTACAGTTCACTCATAGTAAAAATATAGACCGTGTGAATAGTAACCATCTCCTCTTTTTTTAATAGTATACCACAATTGAATTGTATAAAAGCGCCTTTTTTGTTATATTAACATCAACTGACTAAATCCGGTCGCTGTATTTGACCACAGAAAGGAACTGCATTCTTATGGATAACAGACCTATCGGTTTTTTCGATTCCGGTCTTGGCGGATTGACATGTATTTCTCCCCTTCTTGCTGCCATGCCGATGGAAAGAATAATATATTTCGGAGATACCGCCAGAACTCCCTACGGTTCTAAGGCCCATTCAACAATAAGAACATTTTCCCTTCAAATTGCCGATTTTTTGGTGCAGCGTGACGTCAAGATGATAGTAATTGCATGCAATACCGTAAGTGCTGTATGCCTTGACGAATTACGCGATTTGTATCCGAACATTCCTGTCCTGGGCATCATCAGCCCTGCCGCCGAAAAAATTGCCGCAAATTGCAATGAGGATAATCATGTGGCTGTTATAGGAACTAAGGCCACTATAAAAAGTAATGCCTATGAAAATTTAATACATAGGCTGTCACCTGACATCCCCCTTCACTCTATTTCTTGCCCCGCCCTGGTGCCGCTTATAGAAGAAGGCATTATTGAGAATGAAATTATGGATCTATCCATACAATATTATATGGATCACTTCCTGAAATACTATGGAATCGACACGTTGGTTCTGGGTTGCACCCACTACCCATTGATACGAGCCAATATCAGCAGGATCTATCCTCATCTAGATATAGTCGATCCTTCACAAGAGATTGCCGCTGATATCAATCGTCAACTGGTTCAGCGGGATATGACAGCCGAAAACCCTTATTTTGAAAACACTTTTTATGCCAGTGATCTTTCGGAGAACTTTGTCAATATGATCAATAAAATCTTCGAAATAAATGAATTTAAAGTAGCCTTTAAAAACCTAGATCTAGATATTTGTAAATGAGGTGATTACCATGAGGATCGAAGAAATTCTTGAACTTTTGGAGATCGACTCTCCTGATGAATTTGAATACTTTGAGCATTTAGCGGAATTGATTGAATGTCCCGAAGAAATATCTTTTGACGCTTTCTACTCGCTTTTGTCACAAGTGGA
>CAYYHH010000098.1:0-1807 GCA_964471645.1 uncultured Oscillospiraceae bacterium | reverse complement strand
CTTTTAGACAGCTATTTTGAAGACCTTTCGACAGGTATCCCCGATGATGCAACGGATTTTTTCACCCTGATCACTGCCATCCATCAGTCGCTTTCGGGCTTATGCAGATCCGGTGAAAATAAAAGTCAAAAGCGGTATTTCATCGACGAGCTGTTCAGATTCAGGAATTGGTACACTTTCGATTCGCTCGCACATTGCAGGGATCTGGAAGGCGGCTTTTCTTACCATATGCCGGCAATAGAAGCCCTTTCCCTTTACCGGATGGAAAAGCTGGGAGAAAATAAATACGAATACGATTTCACCGACGCTTTGGATTACAGGCTTGACGAATTCACTGTTCCTGTCTTTACCATTTCAGATAATGACGAGGAAGAAGGCGAAGATGATGCACCCGGAGAAAATCCTTACAAAGACGCTTTTATAGATAAAATATATCCGGTTATCGACGGGGAATTCCCCGATGACTTTGAAGACGGCGATAACGATCCGGAATAAATCCTCACTTCAAATATTTTTGCACGATATCCACATCAGAGGGGCAGTCGATATACTCAGTGCCTCTCTTTTGGCGGGTCTCCCTGCCTTTTCCCGTGAGAAGGATCACTGTGTTTTCATCGGCCTCTTCCAATGCCTTGCGGATGGCCTCTGCCCTGTCCGGCTCAATCTCATAAGGACATCCGGTCTTTTTGACATAGAATGCGATCTCGCGGCAAATCGCCATGACATCCTCCTCGCCTGCATCCTCTTCCGTAATGTAAATTTTCGAAGAATATCTGCCGGCTATTTCTGACAATTCGCTGCGCCTTGCCAAGGCCTTCTTACCCGGACAGCCATAAACAGCAATAATCCTACGGTTGGGATATTCCTTTATCGTCGACCTGTATAGCCGGTCAAAGCTCATGCGGTTGTGGGCATAGTCAACAATGACCAAAGCCCCGCTTTTTACCCCTTTAAAAAGTTCCATTCTGCCGGGGACCCGCGCGGCCGACAGCCCATGATACATCGAGTCTTCGGGGATGCCAAGTCCATAGCAAATAGCAATGGCGGCAAGTGCATTGTCCACATTGAATAAACCTGTCATACCCAGTCTGAAATTGCTTGAGAAGGACGGTGTCCGCACCATAAAGTCTATGCCATCATCCTTGCTTACAATCCTGTGGCCGTAAATATCTGCACTTTCGTCAGTTCCGAATGTAATTATGCGGCTATCGGGATCTACCGAATCGCAAACCTCCTGCACATGGTCGGCTTCGCTATTTATACAGGCAATTCGACACTGCCTGAACAAGATAAGCTTCGATTCGAAATAATCGTCAAAATCCGAATGCTCTATGGGGCTTATATGATCTTCGCCTATATTCAGGAAGCAGCCAACTGTAAATTCTATTCCGTAAGTCCTGTCATATTTGAGTGCCTGACTCGATACCTCCATTGCCAGATATTTTCGGCCGCTGTCAACAGCATTGCGAAAATGCCTGTGAAGCATAAGTGCCTCGGGTGTTGTCAGATGGGATTCCTCAAATATTACACCGTCATCCACGTCAATTCCGGACAAAATAGCCGTGGGGGGAGCATCCTGTGTCGACATGAAGTGGTCAATAATGTACTTGACGTAATATGTCACGGTAGATTTTCCCTTTGTGCCGGTTATACCTACTACCGACAGTTTTTCTCCGGGATATCCGAACCATGCCGAGGAAATAAAAGCAAGTCCGATGCGTGTATCTTTAACCGAAATCACCGCACAGTCATCCGGATATATAAGCCCTTCCGGAAGATCGGCTCCCTCTTCGATCAGCACGGCTGA
>CAYYHH010000097.1:0-6721 GCA_964471645.1 uncultured Oscillospiraceae bacterium | reverse complement strand
AATTGAAAATAAAACATTCCTTGCCAAGATGCGAGGCGAGGAATGTATAACAGTGTTGTTTAACTCATTGTTTAGAGTGTTGTTTATAGAATCTTGTTGACATAATGTAAATAGAAGGTATTGTCAATATGTGGCATGAAAATTGCCATATATAAACGCAGATAAACGCAGATAAATCAGATAGGGCGGATAAACGGCCACAAGTGATGGCTGATTTATTTCATACTGATTAATGGGAGGAGAATTATGCCAACTAAAAAGCAACATAACCGATATGGATGGTATGTAGTGTTGATCAGCGCTTTGATCGGAGTATCTATGACGGCAAGTTTCCCCCAATTTACAATGGTTGTGGAAGAATATGCCGTAAGACTGCAAACTACTAAAGAATTCCTTCTGTTTACGGATACGGTAAGATCCATATCGATTATGGGTGGGATGCTTTTATCGGGGCCCGTGTATCAGAAGCTGGGCCTTAAAAGGACTTTTGTATTTGCCATCGCATCTATGGTCGTTCCACAAATTTTGTTTCCCTTCGTAACCCGCATATGGATTGTTATGGTTTTGAAAATTGTCCAGGGACTCTGTGCAGTAATTTTTCCGGTCTTCCTGATTACGATTATGGAATGGGTAGATCGGGGGAACATCGGGACCGCTACAGCCGTGTTCAACGGGATTTTTTATGGAGGCTCGGGGATTGGGGCAACTGCAGCCGGGTTGACTATTTCGTCACTGGGATGGAAGGCTTCCTTTTATATGATTGGCCTGCTCACTTTGATTCCGTCAATCCTTTGGTTTTTCACGGTAAAGGAAAAGGATAATTCCCCGGACAGCCCAACCCACGAGGAAACCTCGATTTCATCCGAAGAAAAAGTTTTTGTCACGGTGATTAGATCGTTTAAGACATGGGCACTTGTGATATGCTTATTCTCTACGATTTGGATGGTTCAGGTTTTATCGGTGGACTTGCCTTTATATGGTGGTTTTTACAATTACAGCGCTGATTCGGTCGGTTTGATGATGTCGTCTCTTTCCTTCGGTATTTTCTTTGCCTGTGTAGTTTCAGGGAAAATATCCGACTACTTCGCAGGCAGGTCTAAAAATCCCGGTACCGCAAGGTTGTCGGTATTTGCATTCGGACCCCTGATTACTATCGCAATTATTCTGGTTTTACTGGTTATCGATAAAGGTAATTTCCCGATATTTTACTCAGTAATTCTGCTTCTTTCCTTTGCAAGCGCCTGGGGATTGGGATCATTTTACTGCATATTGCCAGAACTCATGGAAAAGAAATCCGTTGAATATGCAACCGGTTTTATCGGGGGAATAGCAGATCTGGCCATGCCCATAGGGCCCTTCATTTTTGGGATCGTGTTTGGAGTCAAAGGACTGTGGACGGCGGCATGGATATCTTGTATAGTCATATGCGGGATAAGTTTGGCGGGAGCAGGGGTACTCAAAGGCAAGGTACGAATAAAAAGGATAAAAAGCACCGATTAACAACCGGCTGACAACCGATTAACATCTGATTTGGAGAAACATAACAGAATCCGGTTCCATTTCAAAGTCCAGATCGAAACTTTCATTCGCTTCGATACAGGAAAGGATTGTTGAGCCCGAAGATACATCATTTATATGTGTTTTTATGAAATCCGACAATAGTTCCGGGCTGCCCAGCGCCTCAAGGGATGAAAAGCAATTATGCTTTTCAGAAAACCTTTTTTCTATCATGATGCACTTGTTAAAAATGTCTTTTATATGGATGTGAGTTTTGAGTTTGGATTCTTTATCCTCTTGAAGTATCAGCATATATAGGTCTTGACGTTCCTTTATTATCAGGTACTGATCTCTCAGCTCTGTGATTACGCCGTCGATTCCGCACAGGATCGAATATGCAAAATAATACGGAGTGAGGAGACCGTCCTGTGTAAACACTGCTTTCGATTTTCCGGACAGCGGTATTTTACTGAAGGGATTTTTTATGAGCTCAGATAAAGCCGAGCAAACCGTGCAGCTGTCGCGGTTGTACACATCACCGGACACGTCACAGGCCATATCGCCGGACACATCCGCGGTCGCACCAGAGGCAACATCGTCGGTTTCATCTGTTTCCGTCGTCTGATCGGTCAAATTGTCACTGCCTCCGGGAATTGATTTTGATATTAAGGGTATCCCCATGGAGCGTATTAATTCCCTTATACGATTGTCCGTAATACTATCCCCTGACTCCGCTTCCAGGGGAAATCCAAAAGATTGAAGGGCGTACAAGGCGTTTATCATATCTTGTGTGGTTTGTTTTCCGGAAAGCAGGTTGTAATCGACGACAAAGGCAATTGATTGAAGTTTTTTCAGTTGCTCCTTCTGGTAATTCATCAACAGAATATCCTCATCAGACGAAATCAAAATCTTCAGAGAGAACATTTTTTTAAAGGGCATACCTGACCGCAGGGTGTATTTTACAGGTATAAATATATGATGCGAAGTTTTTGCCAACAGCTCGCTCCTTTTCTTAGATCGATGGGGCATCAAATAATGCTCCAGCAGAGCTATGGCCACTTCTTCCGAAAACGGTCCGTGGTGGCGCCTTTCGCAGGGATCCAGCTGTTTCCGGTACTGGGCAGGCGTCATATCGTACCATATTTTAAAACATTTATTGAAATAGGAAAGGGAGGAGAAGCCGCAAAAGTCACTGATTTGCGTCAGGGTCAATTCGTTTTCAACCAATAGTTTTTCTGCATATTCAAGGCGGACATAGTTCAGAAAGTTCTGGAAGCTGAGACCTGATGTATTCTTTATAAGCCGTGAAATATAGTAGGGGCTTAGAAATACAATCTCCGACAGATCCTCCAAGGTGATTTTCTTGTCGTAATTTAAATATATGTACTTTATAATTTTATATAATCTGTTAAGGTCGATATCGTCGCTATTACCCCGATCGGCTTTGAATTTATTGTCTTCTATAAAGAAACCCTGAAATTGATTTACCAAATTAAAAATCAATTCGTTGATACAGTCCATCAGAACGGGGATATCGTCGCTGTTTTTCAAATATGCAATTGCAGTTTTCGCCATGTGGTTTTTAAGCACAGAAACTTTTTTCTGTAGATCCTGATATTTCAAGGATGAAGCCTTGCTATAATCCTCGCAGGCAAAAATCATATAGTCTATATTGGGATACAGATCGGTGTAAAATCCCAGATCTATATACATATCAAGCATCAGGATATCAGGTGAGGAGTCAAAGATACGATGCATGTCTCTGCTGTCTATAATCAGCACATCGCCCTTTTTAAGGGTGTAAAGTACATTATGGATTTTGCACTTTGTTTCCCCCTGCAAAACCAAAAGCATTTCCATTTCGTTATGATAGTGAAAATCTTCTTCGGCAACGTTAGATATTGACAATGAAAAAGGTAGGTCGTTTATATACTCAATATTTTCTAATAACATTTCGCCTTTTCACCCTTCCTGCTCCATCAAAAATAGTGTTTCTTGCTATTTTACATATCGAATCTTGCCATTCAAGGGTTTTAACCTTATAAAAAATGCAACATATACTAACTCTTCTGACAATTCTGTCGTTTCAGAATATCTTTTAGCGAATTATAATCGATATAACCAATATACCAAAAAATTATATGAAGAGGTGGTTTTTCATGAAAAAAATCTTGATTCTAGGGGTTGGAGCACAGGGTTCGACTGTAGCGCGACGCATGGATGAGGAACCTGATGTAGCGGAAATCATTTGTGCTGACTACGATCTGAAAGCTGTCAACGAACTTGTCAAGGAATTGAAGAAGGGCAGAGGAATGCAGGTTGATGCTTCGAAAAGAGAAGACATCGTTGCCGCTGCAGAGGGGGTTGATCTGATTGTCAATGGTCTGCCTTTAGCTTATGGTCCCAACGTATTGGAGGCGGCCCTGGAGGCAAAGACCAACTATCAGGACTTCGCCGCAACAGACCAGCTGACGGAAAACTGGGTAGACGGTATTAAACTGATGTATACGGAGTATAGCAGACGCTTTGCGGAAATCGGCAAGACTGCCATAATAGGTACGGGCTCCGCGCCGGGATTGATCTGCGTAGCCACAAGAAATGCAATGCGATACCTGGATACCTGCGATACGATTTACAACATTGTATATGAAGGGGTTGAAGCTAAGAGATTTTTGCCTTTCTGGTGGTCGCCGGTAACGGCTTTAAATGACATGAGCGAACTGGCTTATGCCTTCGAAAATGGAGAAATAATCAGGACAGAAGCATTCAGCAGGCCTATTTACAGGAAGTATGATTACTTGGATAAAGAAGTGAAACTTGTTGAGCACGCTCATGACGAGCCGCTACATATGGGAATGAATTCAAAGGAATATTTCAAGGGTGCAAAGAACGTGTATTTCAAATACGGCGGAGCCGGTGTGGATTTTGCAATGCCTTTGTATCGTGCCGGACTGCTGTCTAAAGAACCGGAAACCGTGGACGGGGCAGAGGTAGTGCCGTTTAATCTTGTGCTCAAACACATACCGCCCGCACCAAAATACAAGGAAGAGATCCAAGGAATCATCGACGAAGGTTTGGTATCGGATTCAGGGGCGATGGTTATCGAGGCTATAGGCAAGAAGGATGGAAAAGATGTCTTGGTGGAGACACACGTATTTGCGCCGGGGCTTGTTGAATCTTTTGAAAGAGCCGGTATCACCTCCGAAATGTATTTGACGGGACAGGGTGGCGCTTTGTTCACAAAGATGTTCGTCAAGGATCTGTACACACAAAAAGGGCTGATTTCCTCCGATATGCTCACATTCGATCAGGTAGATACCTATCTGAAATGGGCCGAGGGGCTGGGCATTACATTGCATGTCGAGGTTAAACCTTATTCGGGAGAATAATCTGTTGCAGTATTTACAAGAACCTGCTATCTTAGAAAGACTATGAAACTTTATGCTGTGGACCGGGAAACCCTTTCACAGCATAAGGCACTATAAGGAGGTGGATAAATAATACCGGTCAGAAGAGGGACGGCTCTCAAAAATTATCTGATGAGGAGTGCCGGAAAATGTAATCATAAAGGAGGTCATGTTTTTGGATACAAGTGCTGTAGTTAGAATTCATGCGGTGGACTGGATTATTTTAGCTATTTATGTTGGCATTATTATGTACATAGGTTATTACTTTTCGAAAAAATCCAAGGGTTTTGACGATTATTTTATGGCCGGGAGGGACCTCAATGCTCCTCTCCTCGTAGGAACGTTAGTTTCTACCTTCTATGGGCTTGATACATTGTTCGGGACTTCGGAAGTCGGATTTTTCGAAGGAATTTCAGGATTTTTCGCATATTCTCTGCCCTATACTCTGCTGTATGCGACGATGGCGTTTTTATCGCCTATTTTTAGAGAGAAATTCCCCGACGGCACGACGATGCAGGAGATCACTTTTAAACGATATGGAAAAACTGCCGGTATAGTCTCCTCGATCGCATCGTTCCTGTACTCTACGAACACGATGGAAATGATGGGCATCGGATTCTTGCTTCGTCTGATAACCGGTATGCCTTTCTGGGTCGGCGTCTTGATCGGTGCATTTTTCGTCACCGCATTTACCTGGATGGGAGGTCTTTGGGCAGTTACGATCACAGACTTTATCCAATTCGTCGTCATGATGTTCACTGTGGGCGTTGCATTGGTCATCGGTTGGAATGCGATCGGCGGATATGAAAATATAGTGGTCGGTCTCCAAAACTTTGTCGGACATGAAGAGGCAGGATACTATTTTACCGTAGGAGCCGGGTATCTCACCCCGTGGACTTTATTTGCATATTCATTGACTGCCTTTGCCGTGCTGGCTGAACCGGCCTTTTTCCAAAGGATCTTTGCTTCATCCGGACCTCACGAAGTGAGGAAAGCTTTTACCGCCGGAATACCCATGTGGCTATCCTTTGACTGGGCCGTTACTTTCCTGGGAATAATGGGAGCCGCCGCCATAGGACTGGCAATCATACCGGAAGACGTAGCTGCAAATGAGGCATTGTTTGCTATCGCCGCCCAATATCTTCCCGTCGGATTGCTGGGTGTATTTATCGCCGGTGTTTTCTCCTGCGCCATGTCAACTGCCGACTCATATTTCCTTGTAGCGGGCGGAGTCATAGGGTTTGATATTTACAAAGGGGTCATTAATCCGGATGCCGATCAAAAGCAAACAGAAAGAATGACTAAGATCGGTGTTTTGATTTCCGCAGCCTTATCGCTGATTCTTGCCTTTTCCTTTGAGAGAATAATGGAAGTGTGGGTATTCCAGGCGACAATAATTATCACGACCTGCATAATACCCGTTTATTTCGGAACGTTTTCCAAGAAACCGCCGAAAAAAATTGCGGGAACCGTGGCAACTCTTTTCGGTTTTTGCGCATCTATAGTATGGTATATATGGACCAACTTCTTCGGTACTTATATCGAGGATTTAGATATATACGTTATAAAAATAGGAAATATGGAGCTGTGGCAAGAGTACGGTATAATTATAATTACGCCGATAGTGTTTATCCTTTATTTGATCTTTAACAAACTTGGTACGGAAACAGCCGAAGAGAAAGGGGTTGAAAAAGCATGATCTGGGATACAGTGTGGGATGCCAGCTGTAACATTCTGGGCTTTGTTGCAATCATCGGCCCTTTGTTGTTGGTAGGTTGGTACTTTAAAGCAGCCAAAGAGAAATTCAGAAAGCTGCA
>CAYYHH010000096.1:0-6726 GCA_964471645.1 uncultured Oscillospiraceae bacterium | reverse complement strand
TACCAGCGGCCAACAGTATAGGGAATTGGGCCTTTCCAAAAAATTAGCTTCCATGAGTGAGGATGAACAGTTTAAACTTCTTGCCACTGATGGGATGCTGGTAAAACGGCCGATTTTAGTATCCGATGATTTCGTTTTGGTGGGATTCAAAGAGGATGAATGGAGTATACTTTAGCATTCCGGAGAAATTGGAAATCGGACTGATAACCAGGGTAATCCAATTGATAACCTGATTGGCAATCGAATTGTCGCTCAGATTGGCAATTGAATTGATAAGAGATTGATATTCAAATTGATAATCAAACTGTCAATCGAATTGATACCACAATTGACAATTGATAACCCAACTGGCAGTCCAATTGATACCCCGGATAATAGAATTGATACCCAATTGATATTCAAATTGATAGCTTCAATTGAAACCCAATTGATAACCCAATTGAACACCGATTTTATACGAATTTGCGCTCCTTTTCCGCTATTTTGTCATACAGCATCCTATTGACCGGAGTAGCTATATTATGCTTATTCCCCAAGGATATGACAGTGCCGGAAAAAAGATCAACCTCGCTTCTTCGCTTTGCCAGAATATCCTGTTGCATTGAAGGCATTCCGTCAGGGTTGAGCTTGTCTAAAACTTCCAGCCAATAATCTATATCTTTTTCGGTCAGGTCAATACCTTCACAATCAGCCAGCAACAGGACTTCTTTCATGGCTCCGATAACAGTATCTCTAAAAAGTCCCGGCTTCTGAAGACCACGATAGCTGCATTCGTAAACTGCGGCAGCTTGGTTAACCCCCACGTTCATCATAAACTTGCCCCACAGGCGATGCTTCATTTGAACCTCTATTTCATAGGGGAATCCGGTCTTGTCGAAAAACTCGGAGACAATTTTGACCTTGTCAGAGAAAACACCGGGAGCCATGTCGCCGAAAAAAAGCTTGCCCATATGGCTGTATGTCAATTCATTTCCGATCCTTGTTGCATCCATGCCTTGGGCTACGCTATAGATAATCCTGTCGGTACCGAAGGCCCCCGCAAGCATTTCCTCGCTGGAAATACCGTTGAGAGCAGATATTATCAGGGTATTTTCGCCCACTTGGTTTCTGATGTAATCTATAGCTTTTGAAAGACCCCCATACTTAACGGTTACAATCACCAGATCGGCGGGATTGCAATTCTCCGAAGGTGTTATATAACTAAAGTCACATTCCACGCCATTGCAGAAAATTTTCTCCTTTTTATATCTGTCAATCCTGTCCTGATCGGCAACTATTCTCAAATTTTCCTTTGGCAGGTTTCTGAGAAAGTGCTGACCGTATAGTATTCCCAAGGCTCCAAGGCCAATTATTGCGACTGTTTTTATTTCATTTTTCATATTGTCCATTGAGTTCTCCCTGTTTTGCTGCAATTAAATTTATATATCTAAAGATACCACAGTTGTTAACTGGCGAGAAGCCCTTATGAAATTACGGGAAAATATACAGCTAACTGTTTGCCGGAATTGCGAAATAAGCGTAACAGTATTTCGGAACAATGTAATTTTTATAATTGTTTACCGTAACAACGAAAGTATCTCAATCAATATAATGACAGATGATAATCGTGTAAATCAATACAATTAGACGTGTAAATCAATGCCATCCAGTTGGCCAGCGTTATGGCCATGTGAATAGTAAAATTCGAGATCCAAATGATTGTGTTGCGTCACCATTCAAATACATATATAATTACACCCGGAAAAGATTTGTGCGAAGGATTTGCTCCATTGTGTGGCATATTAAAAACAGCAAGGCAAGGGGGAAGCGATTTGAATTTTTCGGGACTGGCAATCGGTGTTATTTCATTTGCTGTAATCGGTATTTTTCATCCAATCGTTATAAAAAGCGAATACTATTTCACAGACCGAATTTGGCCTGTATTTCTTGTCTTTGGTATAATGTTTTCCGGCTTTTCACTTTTTCTTGAACAAATTATACTATCTTCAGCGTCCGCGGTCATCGGCTTTGCCTTTTTTTGGAGTATCGGTGAATTGAAAGAACAAAAAGAGCGTGTTGCAAAAGGATGGTTTCCTAGAAATCCAAAAAATCACAAGTGTTGAACTATTTATTAAATTCGGTCATATGAGCTTTGAAAAATTCGTAATATATGCGCACATTTTCTAACTCATTCCATTGCTTAATATCCACAGGGTCGGAATCCAGGTCATAGATTTTCGAACCTTTCATGGATAACATGAAGGGTGAATGGGTAGAAATGATAAACTGGCATCCAAAATATCGGCTAGAATCTTCAATAAAATCCTTCAGTTCAATCTGACGTTTTGGTGATAGACTGTTTTCGGGCTCGTCTAGAATATAAAGACCATCTTCACCAATTTTTTCGGTAAAATATCGAAAAGCACTCTCCCCGTTGGAATATTCACGTATATTATCCATCAGACTTCCCCTGACGAAACGGGATTGAGATTTACGCCTGGCTGAGTTGACTTTTTTCAACTGTTCGTAGTCATCCATGGATTTCATTTGAAATTGAGAATACTTAGCATCCAGATACTCATCGAAGAGCTCCTCTCTTTTCGTGTCAATGCCTTCGTTCAGACAGCGTATGTTCAACATATAATCAAAGACGTCGTCACTTGTGATGATCCTGCTGTTTCTCGGAATATCTGTAACAACCTCCATTTGACACATAGCTACATAATCAGAATAGAAACTGGATTTGTTATAGCTGGAATCTCGCTGAATCCCGGTCTTCTCAGCTATGACATTCAGCGCTGTAGTCTTTCCCGAGCCATTTCCGCCATATAAAATGGTCACCGGTTCAAAGTCAATTCTTTCCAACCCCCCGGCTGACAATATTTTAAAGGGATAAAAGGAATCGTAGCAGGTTCTTCTTACCCCCATCAGGAAGCTGTATTCCATCTCGGCATCAGGAAATGTAAAGACATTTAAATAAATCACACTACCACCTTTTTCATTCGCATGGTAAAACATCCAAACAGATCATGTCATGCAAACAGATCACGTTACGTGATACTCAGAAATTCCCACACCCATTTTTCCATTTTATGTATATCACATTATATCATAATTGCAGGGCAATTTTGATATAATTCGCCATCTGCGATTTTGGCATTCGTGTCAGCCGAAATGTTCGCAGGGCACTAAATGTATGATGTCCACATACTTAATCTCGTGGACATTATATCATGGATTTCTCAATCATGGATTCAAGGGGAGCATTATATCATGGATTCAAGGGGAGCCGGATTATCCCTATAAATATCCCCGGTTCTAAAAACGGACAACATGAATCCGGTTAAGGCAGCATTGATAAATAAGGCCGATTTTCCATAAGAAATAAAAGGCAATGATAAGGGAGAGATCAGCCCATAGCCCAGGTTGTCAAGGATGTAAAAGAATGACTGTAAAAAGAATGTAAGAAGAACCGACAATGCTATAAGCGACCCCAAAACGCTTGTTTGCTTCAAGGCTTTATAAAGGCCTGATGCGGTAAATATTGTGACACACCCAATGATAGCAAAAAGAAATATGAAACCAAATTGATAAATCAGATAGGTGAGCGAGTGATCCGTTGCAATACAAGGTAATTGGGATATGTCTACAGTCTGAGGAATACCGCCCTTGCCTAGGAAAACAGATTCGGATACAAAATCCCTGATCATGATATAAAAATACCCCATGCCGAGATTGTCTTCATATGGGTCTAAAAAGGCCCTGATTCGTATGATTTTATATGGGTCATTTTGCAGTATATTAATCACCGCCAATAAAGATATTACAAATGCCGGAGCTAAAACAAGGGATAAACCCTTTTTCTTATCGACTGCGAACCAGCCTTTCGCTATTGCGTAGCAAAGAATTACTATTGCCGATATAGTAAATAAAAACAAACCGGAAAACAAACCGGAAAATGTCGGGATAATAGCTAAAATAGCAGCTAATGGGAAAAAGCCTAAACAGCTTATTAAAATCCCCTGATAACCCCGGTTTCTCATTGCATAAACGAGCAGTGCAAAAGTAAGGGGGAAAATCAAAGACAAATAGGACAGGGAAGGAGAAAGCCTTGCTGTAAACCAAATCAGTTTTCCGTTAATTTCCGTGCCGAACAGCACACCTAATATAGAGGCTGCTAAAACAGCCATATAGCATTTGATTGGTTTTCTGCCAAGGGTGGTGAAATCAGCATGATAACAAATCAAAAAGATGCCCGCCGCTATAATGTAGGGCACAATGCTGAAATTCCTAAATGAGTGTTGCGAGGAGTTGATGATATATTGGGTTATGATTCCAATAAGCATAAGGATTCCGGACAGTCCAATCAAGGACCATTGGGCTTTAGGCCTATGGGCTTTATCCAGACCTGACCCGACTGAAACAGCATCTCCCATCTGTAAAATAGCTTTATCCGTTGCAGTTTTTTCATCGTCACCTGATGCAATGTATGCAGCTCGCTGGTCGTAAATATGGTTTTCGATTTCCGAAGCAATGATCGGCCGAGCTTTTTTCCAACGAATTTGTTCGCATACCGTATTGCTGTATTTGTTTATGTCATCAAGCAATCGCATAGCTCGCACCTCCGTTCAATACCTTATTGACGGCCGACGAATAAGCTATCCATTCCTGATGCTTTTCCTGCAGAAGATTTTTGCCTTTGGCGTTTAAATGGTAATATTTCCGTATTCTTTCATTATCCGCCTTTTCTTCATAAGAGGATACCATTCCGCTTTTTTCAAGGCTGTGCAAAATGGGGTATAGGGTGCCTGCTTTCAAATCAAAGGTATGATCGGATTTGTTTAAAAGGGTTTCGATCATCTCGTAACCGTACATATCCTTTTCTTCAAGCAATTTTAGAATCAAGGTGGTGGTGCTGCCTTTTAATAATCCTTTATCAATAGCCATATATGGACCTCCTGTACATTATGTACAAACCTCATATCATGCACAAATCTCCTGTACATCAAATATAGACCTCCTGCATATATAGATAATCTATACATAGGATTATATATCGGTAATCTATACATGTCAAGAGCATAATACAATCAGGAATCTATACATGTCAAGGGTCTAGTCCAATATGTCAAGGATCTCCTTGCTGTTTATTTCTTTAAGAAATATTTCACCGTAAGCCTTAAGTTTTCTTTCGCCTACGCCGTATACACAGGCAAATTCCGATAATGTCCGGGGCATTCGGACACACATATCTGCCAATGCCCGATCCGGAAAAATCACAAACGCCGGTACACCTTGCTTTGAGGCAAGCCGAGCCCGCAGATTGCGAAGACGATCAAATAAATCTTTATTTATTTCTTGAGCCGCCGCACCGGTCTTTATCTTATCTTTCGCAGTACTTCTGACGGTTTCTTTTGGCATTTTCATCATAATAGTTTCTTTACCGCTCAAAACATCTTTTGAACGATCCGTCAGAAGCAGTACAGGATATTCACCGTCACTTTTGCGCAAATATCCGCTGTGAATCAGATGGTTAATCATGGCCTTTAGCGCATGGACAGATTTTTTGCTGATGCCGTATGTGGAAAGGCTGTCAAGTCCAAGATCCAGAATTCGTTTATTCTTGCTGCCCCGAAGGACATCGATAACAAGGGTTTCACCGTATCTGCCTTTCATTCGATAAACACATGAAAGTATTTTTTGCGACTCCACGGTAATGTCCACAGTTTCGAATTTTGTATTACAGTTGCTGCAATTCCCGCAGAACACGGAAGGGCTCTCCCCGAAATACTTGAGAATAAATCCCCTGAGGCAATCGCTTGTCGTGGAATAGAAAGTCATTTGTTTTAACCGTTCGTAGCTGCGTTCTTTTAAAATAAGTGCAGTTTCTTCATCTGCTTCGGAAAGATCATTGCCGTTTTCTATCAGCCACTGATTGGTTCGTACATCCTGGCCGCTGTAAAGCAAGATGCATTTTGAAGGCGATCCGTCACGACCGGCACGTCCGGCTTCCTGGTAATAGCTTTCTATATCCTTGGGCATATTGTAGTGGATTACAAAAGATACATTTGATTTATCTATCCCCATTCCAAAGGCATTGGTAGCCACCATTATATTTATGCGATCAAAAAGGAAGTCTTCTTGATTTTTATGGCGCATTTCATCGGATATTCCACCATGGTAATAAGCCACGGAAAACCCCTTTAGTTTTAATTGCTCATAAACTGTTTCAACGGTCTTTCTGGTAGAGCAGTATATAATTCCAAAATCGTCCTGATTCTCATGCAGAAACTCTAACAAAGCGTTTAATTTTTTGCTCGGGCTCTGTACCTCAAAATAAAGATTTTCCCTATTAAATCCCGTTATCAGCACTTCCGGCTTGTCCAGGGAAAGCAGTTCAATTATATCTTCACTGACCTGGCGTGTTGCGGTTGCCGTGAAAGCAGAGACAACCGGACGCTTGGCAAGGGCGTCTAAAAATAATGGTATCTTTGAATAACTGGGGCGGAAATCCTGTCCCCATTGGGATATGCAATGGGCCTCATCTACAGCAACCATGGATATATTTGCATTTGTTGCAAAATCGAGAAAATCTGCAGTTAACAGTCGCTCCGGAGCAACGTAAACCAGCTTATACTCGCCGTTTCGTGCATTGGACATAGTTACTCGCATCTGATCAGTTGATAGGGTGGAGTTTATGTATGCGGCTGACAGTCCCGATTGAATCAAGGCTTCCACTTGATCCTT
>CAYYHH010000095.1:0-6742 GCA_964471645.1 uncultured Oscillospiraceae bacterium | reverse complement strand
CAGGAAGGATGCCAAATATAGAGCCCCCATTACATAAAGAAGCATCCAGCGTTCGGGAAGAGGAGTGAAACGAATAAGAAATCCTATGATACCGATCAATAGTATAAAACTTATAAAGGAAATGATGAATGCTTTGCCTGTTCTCAATCCTTTGGACGTCACCGATTTTTTTCCCATTGGATTACCCCCTGCATATTATGAACAGGTGCCAAATGCTTACCGCATTGTAGTTTAAGTCTTTTCAACAGCAAATTGTGGGGTTTTGGCATCCCGATCATATTATTAAATGTATATTATAAACAGGGAGTAATATTCCAAAAAACCCCCGCAGAATTGTTTGCAGGGGTTAAGGATGTGAAAGTTATATTCTTAGCTCTCCAAGGGGCTATCTTCGCCATCCGCTTCAAGAGGATTCTGTTCGATCGGATCATCGGCGCCGGCAGGTTTTTCAGCCTTTTCCAGTCTTCTTCTCGGACCTTTTTTGACCGGTTCCCGATCTTCCTTTTCAGCAGATGCAGATTTCGGTCTTGTGGTCTTTGATGAGGGGGCGCCTTCTTCAACAATTTTTGATATTGCCCACCTTGTCACCTCGATTTTTGTTTTATCCGCGCCTACTTGTAAAGTTAAGGATTCATCTTTAACCCTGGTAACCGTACCGTAGAGTCCGCCGATGGTTATAACATTGTCACCCACCCTTATGCTGCTCCGCATTGCATTGATTTGCTTTTCTTTTCTTTTCTGTGGTCTTATCAATAGAAAATACATAATAAAAATAAGCAGAATCAATGGCATTAACGTATACAATGTATCCTTCATGTTCAATCCTCCTCTTAGATTCTATATTGCATTATAACGAAAATTTTTCCGATTTGCAAAGGTTTTTTTCCTTGATTTACAGATTCATATATGCTATTATAGCTTTGTTGTGCCGACGTGATGGAATTGGCAGACGTGCGGGACTCAAAATCCCGTGGTGGCAACACCGTATCGGTTCGACCCCGATCGCCGGCACCATTATGGGCACAGAATTAAATACAGATCGGGGCGTGGCGCAGCTTGGTAGCGCGTTTGACTGGGGGTCAAAAGGCCGCAGGTTCGAATCCTGTCGCTCCGACCATAAAAAAAGGATATCTTCGGATATCCTTTTTTTATGTGTCATGCGGGAAAATTTGAACCTGCGGCAGATAAATAGTTTATTTAAGAGCGAAAAGTAAACCATTTGAATAACAAAATTTCTAAATGGTTAACAAGGTTTCCATCATTCCGGATCGCTTTTCATCCAGTTTCCCCAAGGTTTCGCCGCTGTTGATAAAAGTTCCTCTGAATTCCTTATCCCCTTCGGAATAATCGGTAATTACCTCATCGCAACCAAATCGTCCCGGATAGAGTTTCAAAGGGCCGGCGGCCCCCATTATATGCTCCCCCGGTGACTGCAACTGACCGTTTGATATATAATGATGTTCATAGGAAGCGAACCGTTCCCTGTCAGTTTTCATGCGGGAAAGGCCGGCATCATCATCCCAGTCTCCCATATACAAATCTACCATCTCGCTGAGCAGGTTGATTCCTGTACTGTGATATATGGCCGTAGGCGTTTGACTGGGTATCCTGGCATCAATCTCAAGAATTTTAAAGATTCCGTTATCATCGATGACCTCCAAGTCCATGATACCATTCAAACCTAATATGCCGGCAATCTTAAACGCCATGTCTTCAAAAGATTTTTTCTGTCCCTCAGTAACGTCACAGGGACAGGTAACCCGATTGCAGTCATAAACATCGTCCATATGGATTTGTGTAATCTGATAAGTCCTGTAGGCCCCGGGTTTCCCTATGATTTCAATGGAGTAAGACGGCCCCTCAAGCTGTTCTTGCACAATCCATTCCTGGCCGGGTTGCAATTGTGAAAGGAAAAGCTCAACCTCCTCCTTATTCAAAAGACATCTGACACCCGAGCTGCCGCTTTCCGTCGAAGGCTTTACAATATAGGGCGCCTTACAATTGGGATAATAAGCAGGTGCGGGAATGTCGTGATCATAAAACAGCTTATCTGAACGCTGTTTTGACGAGGTAATAGAATAGGCATTAAAATCAAATACAATTTTTAATGGATATTCTTTGTTCAGTGATTCTAAAATAGAAATAGTTTGTTCATTCTCCATTGCGGGCAAAACCAAATCTGCATCAAGTAAGATATTCAGAAGCTCCGTGTTTGTGGCGGAAAGATCGCCGCAATAAAATGCATCGCAAAGTGCAGATGCCGGTGCTTTGGGATTACGGTCGATCAGAACCGAGTAATATCCGGCTTTCCGCGCCAGATATACAGCTTCCATGCCTTGAAGCTTTCCGCCTATTATGACTATTTTATATTTGGTATCCATATTCAGTCTCTATCTTCAACCTGTCCTTTTTAATTGGCGGGGAACCCGGGAGTTTCACCCGGCTACATAGATTTAGAGTCTATGCGATCCATCCGATCCGTCCCCCATGTTGTCATTTGCATAGTCCGCCCATCATTACGGCCGTCCCCAACTGAAGCCAGTCGTGGATAATTCTGCTTTTGTATTTTTCATAAAGATCCTCGCCCAGTGAAAGCGGAATTCCGGGGGCGGTCATTATAAATTTGGGATGAAGCATGCCCTCGTCTATCCAATCCCCTTTGTTTGTGGCATCAAACAATAGAGGATATTCCTTGATAGTCCCGATATCAGTTATCAACATATTCGGATCCAAATCAGCGGTCTTAGCAGGATCGATATCATACACTATCGGCACTGCCCCCTTTTCCTTAAGGAAAAATGCGGCAAACCTGCCTACGATGCCATACCCGAGAACTAAAACTTTTTGGCCCGACAGAGGGCCTGCAATCTGTTCCAAAGCCGCCACATAACCTTTTGCGGTGGCCGAATTATTGTCGCTGATTATGTTTTTGCTCCTGTTAATTCCTATAAATTGCTTATCATCGGCAAGAAAAAAGCAATCCGCCTGTTTTTGATAGGCTTCATAAATGCCGTCTACATCAGTAGCCTCTGTTATAAAAACCTGAAATCCCATATGGCACAAAATAGCTGCTACAGATTGGCTGAAGCTCCCTATTATACCCTGCCCCGTTGCAACAGGGATAGAAGCTACCTTATAAGATTTCGCCGCCCTTTCTATATCGGTGGGGAGAATCCCGTTGGCCTTTGCCGATAATTCTATCAGCGACATACCCGTTTTGTTCGTCAATTCACGGTCATAAGCAAGGATCTCATCCTCGATATCCAATATCCATTCTTCTTTTAACCTGGTCATCTAGCGGTCGCCTCCGGGAAATAATTCCTTTCCGTAATGGGTGGAAAAGAAGGTAGTAGAGTATTTGTCCAACTTCCAGTCCGGAACCTTGCAATCAGGACATGGTATGTAGGCCCATTTGTTGCGAAGCCATCTTGCGGCCCTTGAGTGCCTGGAATTGAACACGCGAAATTGAATGCCGCAATGAGTGGTGATTTCTAGATAATCCCCCCTCAAAACAATTGACTTCACCCCATGCAAATAACCTTTTCTTGATGGCCAAAGCTTTATTTTTTCCACTAACGGGTATAGTTCGGTATATTTACGATAAAATCTTTTTTTAATTTCAGCCATGATTTCGCCTTACTTTTTAGGATCGTTCTTTTTTTCCATGATCTCTATTGCACGTTTAACGGCGTCTATCGCATCTTCGCTGTAGATGTCTGCTCCGATGCGTTTTGTCCACCTTGGGGTGCACGGGGCCCCCCCCGCCATTGTGGTATATTTGTCCCTGAGACCTAAGTCCCTAAGCATTATCTCCAATTTTCTCTGCTCTGTCAAGGTGGAGGTAAGTAAAGCACTGGTACCTATTATATCCGCACCTTCCTCTTCCGCCTTTTCGATGATCTTGTTTACAGGCACTTCCCTTCCAAGATCGACCACCTCAAAACCCGATGCGCGCAGGGTAGATACAACTATATTTTTACCTATATCGTGAATGTCGCCTTCGACCGTAGCAATAACGATTTTCCCGTGATTGACTGTTTCGCCCTCAAACAGGCTCATTACCCGCTCGGTTACATCTTTCATGACCTCAGAAGAATAGATGAGTTCGGGTAAAGACAATACGCCCTGCTCAAAATAATTGCCTACCTCAGTATTTCCTGCACCGAAGCCCTTGCGCAGCAATTCGGATAAATCCATGCCAAGTGAAACGGCTTCGTCTATTATTTCCATTGCTTTATCTTCATCCGCCTGCATAATGGAAATCTTTGCCGCCAGCATTAATCTTTCTTTGGGATCCAATATTCCTCCCCCTTCTCATATGTTGAGCCGGCACCCGTCAAGGAATGCCAGGCTTCTGCCGATTCGCTTAATACCCTTATACCCGCCTGCGGCCATGGCAATCCTTTCCATTCCCAAACCGATGCCTACCCAAGAAGTGTCGAAAATACCCCAGCTGCTGTCCAATCTGTGTGGGCCGTAGGCCCCGGAACCCAATTCCACACCATCCTTTACCACGTCTAAGGTCTCGCCATAGACCTCAGATTCGGTAATTTCGAGTATAAAGTCATCTATCCCCACTGCCTTCATAGCGCCTTCGGCCAGCTCCTTGAGCCGGTTCATCTGCCCATCCTTGTATTCGTCGGCAAATTCCACCAGGTTCAGCATAGTGAATTCGTTCAAATGCTGCGCACCCTGGCTTTCCTTACGAAAACATGGACCAACTTCAAAAATGCGAACAGGCTTTTTGGTGATCCTGTGAACAGACTTCATCATTTCATATAAATTCGGCGCAAGCATCGGACGTAAACATTTTTTGTTGTCCAGCCAAAAAACCTGTTGCCTTAAAGGATGGTCGGAGGTTATGCTCATCTTTTGAAGCATCTGCTCCGATATGATAATAGGTGTATTTACCCGGGTAAATTGCATTTCTTCGGTAAGCCATCGGATCATCCTGCCCTCAATGAGCGAAAGCAATGGCTGCCTGCGATTTTCCAGCAGATCCAGTAAGGCCTCTTTGTTCTGACTTATCAGTTCAGCCTCTTCCTTTTTGAAAAATCTGTTGCGTTCAGCTTCACTTGCAAAGCACTTATCGAGGGTCTCATCATCTGCATTCAATTCAACCAACCTTTGGCGTTGCGTTACCGTAAACATTTCATTCATGATCCACCTCAGAAGTACATAGCCTTCATATATGTTTTTTGAAAATCAGGGTGACCGGCCAACTCGATATGATCGGTTTCCTCTGCCAGACTGATTGCCTTATCAAGGGATGCAGAAGAAAGCAAGGCCATGGAAGCACCTGCGCCCGCCGCATTTCCGATAGAAATGACTTTTTCAGGACTCACATCCGGCAACAATCCTATTGCCAGTGCGCTTTCTTTTTTTATATAATTGCCGAAAGCTCCGGCTAACAGAACGCTGTTCAAATCACTTTCTTCAATGCCCAATTCCTGCATCATAATTCTGATTCCCGCGAGTATTGCCCCTTTGGCCAATTGCACTTCACGGATATCTTTTTGCGTGATAACGATATTATTGTTGCCATTATTGCCGTAATATAGCACGAAACTATTGCCGGTGTCATTCCTTGAAAGCCTGTTTGCTAATTTTTCCGCCATCCCGGATTGAATGGCCTCTTCTTCCGATAAGAGCTTTCCCTTGGCGTTGACAAGACCGGCTTTCAGAAGCTCCGCAACGCAATCGATCAGACCTGATCCGCACAAACCTACAGGTTCCGCATCCCCGATTACCGCCAGCCTGACGTCATCGTCCTCTATAATCATTCCTTCTATGGCTCCGGTTGCCGCACGCATTCCATGCTGTATACAGGCTCCTTCGAAGGCCGGTCCGGCAGCGGTGGAACAAGCAAGCACACGGCCCGAGTCGGCCAGAAGAATTTCACCGTTGGTACCGATGTCAATCGCCAAATTTGACCCTTCCAGCTCTTTTAAGTTTGATGAAAGCATAACCCCAATGATGTCGGATCCCACATGCCCGGCAATATTGGGAAGAACGTCCACAATTGCATCAGGATAACTGTTGATTTTCAGTTCCTGGGCTTTTCTTCTTACGGGCCCGGTAAATCCGGGAGCAAACGGGGCAAGTGCAAGGCTTTTTGGATCGATGGCCAAAAGTAAATGGCTCATTGTAGTATTGCCCACAGCAGTAATTTTTCTCACGTCCATCGGATCTATTCCGATTTCATCTACAAATTCTTGTATTATGTCATTGAAACAGCCAATGACTTTTTCCTGCATGCGATTCAGATTTCCATCTTCCATCCCGCAATACATGATTCTGGAAATTACGTCTGCACCGAAATCGCTTTGCGGGTTTGTTCTTGCGGCAGCCCCGATGGCCTCCGCTTTTCTTAAATCCCATAATCTGCCAACCACGGTAGTGGTACCTATATCAAAGGCCAGACCATAACAGTTTTCACTTTCTCCCGGCCTTCTTTCCCTCAGATCAGGCACAAAGCCCTCAGGCATCTGAGCCATATCCTTCTTTCTTTCCATATTACCTGTGGCAGACAAAACCTGGACAGTAAGATCATCATAAACTTTAAGCCTGCAGGCGAGGCGAATACCTTCGGAAATCTCTTCTTCCCTTAATAATGATCTCGCCGTCCTTCGTCCAGGATGCCATATCCCCGGTACGGTACATTGTTTCATCATGCTCAAATGGATTCGCCAAAAAGGCTTTTGCAGTCCGTTCCGGATCACCGTGATATCCTTTTCCGACA
>CAYYHH010000094.1:0-6780 GCA_964471645.1 uncultured Oscillospiraceae bacterium | reverse complement strand
GTGTCTGATATATTGTGATATCTGACACAATAAATTAATGGGTTAGAAAGCGGTATCCGCCACCTAACCACTTTACCACCGAAGGAGGAACAAAAATGGATCACGCAACCTATGTAAGCAACCTGATAGCAAGAGCAAAAGCTGCGCAAGAAGCGATCGAAAATTATACTCAGGAGCAGGTCGATGAACTGTGTGCTGCGATAGCATACCGCGCCACCAGGCCGGAATGGGCTCAACAAGCGGCTGAAATGCTTGTGGCAGAATCCGGCATGGGGATAGCAGCCAACAAAGTAGCCAAGATCTACACAAAGGTCAAGGGCGGCTACAGGGACATGAAGGGCAAGAAATCCGTCGGTCTCGTAGATGAAAATGAGGTTACCGGCGTTAAGACATACGCAAGACCCATGGGCGTTATCGGAGCTATTATACCTGTTACCAACGGCGAAGCTACTCCTATCTTCAAATCTATTGCCGCTATCAAAGGCAGAAACGCCATTATTTTGGCCCCCCACCCCAAAGCGGCCAAAACCAACATGTTTGTAACCGAAAGAGTCAGAGAGACTCTGAAAATGTACGGTGCTCCCGAAGATCTGGTCATTCCGATTGAAGCAGAATATGTCAGCATAGAGACCTCAGGCGAATTGATGAAGCAGGTCGATTTTGTTTTAGCAACCGGCGGCACTCCTATGGTTCGTGCGGCATACAGCTCGGGAACCCCAACGATCGGTGTCGGCACCGGAAACGTAGTAACGATAGTAGATGGGAGCACGGACTTAGATAAAGTTGCCGATTTGATCATGGCTTCCAAGACCTTTGACAACGCAACCAGCTGCTCAACAGAAAACAATATTATCGTATTTGAAAGCTGCTATGATGACTTTGTTGAAGCAATGGCCAAAAAGGGTGCCTACACTATCAAGGAAGATAGCGAAGACAAAGATAAGATCGTTAAAACCTTATGGCCAAACACTCCAAATGATCACGTGCTCAACCGCCATATCGTCGCAAAACCTGCTGCTGAGATTGCCGACATGGCCGGCGTCAAGGTACCCGAGGGAACAAGAGTGCTCCTGGTAGAAGAAAACCGCGGATACGGAAATGAGTTCCCGCTTACCGGCGAAAAACTCTCCCCCGTTGCCGAAATCAGAAGGGCGAAAGATTTCGAGGACGCCTTACAGCAGATGGAAGCCATACTCGATTATCAGGGCCTTGGACACAGCTGCGGGATCCACACCACCGATATGGAAAAACCCCATATCATGGGTCAGAGAATTAAAGTTTGCAAAGTCGTCGTAAACCAGGCTCAATCCTTGGTAAACAGCGGTGCATGGACCTGCGGTTATCCCATGTCAATGACATTGGGCTGCGGAACCTGGGGTCACAACAGCATCTCCCATAACTCCAACTGGAAAGATCTTTTGAATTTCTGCTATGTTTCGACCCCCATCCCCTCTACACAGCCGACAGATGAAGATCTGTTTGACGGGAAAACCTATTAATCTCACTTGCCGTTAGTACCGGGGCTTTAAGGTATGACTTGAAGGTATGATCTAAAGATATAGCTTTGAGATATGGCCTTGAGTCCCGGCATCAAGATCAATATTTGTTAAGTCTTTGATTTACAAGTTAGGAGGAAATGAAATGTCTAATGTAGTCGAAATGGGTAAAAAATATAATCTTTATTCATGGGCGGCCCAAGGTAAACTGAATCCCGCAAACATTGTAAAATCCGAGGGGATCTATTTCTGGGACGAGGATGGCAAAAAGTATTATGACATGTCTGCACAACTGGTCAATATGAACCTGGGCCACGGAAACAAAAAGCTTATCCAGGCTATTAAAGATCAGGCTGACAAAATGCCGTTCCTGGCACCTTCTTTCTCCAGCGATGTACGCACGGAGGCTGCGCGGAAAGTTGTTGAGGTTTCCGGCCTTGAAGGAGCAAAAGTATTCTTTACCAATGCGGGTGCGGAAGCAAACGAAAATGCTATCAAACTGGCAAAGGCCTACACAGGCAAATGGAAGATATTCTCAATGTATCGTTCCTATCACGGGGCCACCTACGGTGCCGCAAACCTTACAGGCGAACCGAGAAGATTTATCAATGAACCTGGTATCCCCGGTTTCATAAAGTACGACGGCCCTTATGCCTACAGGGCTCCAAAAGCATGCAAATTTGAAAGCGAAGAAGATGTAACTGCTTTTTATCTGGAACTTCTGGAAAACCAGATCCTTTATGAAGGACCCAACCTCATCGCCGCTATTTTCCTGGAGACTGTAGTAGGATCCAACGGAGTGCTGATTCCTCCCAAGGGCTATCTTGAAGGCGTAAGAGCACTTTGCGACAAATACGGCATCTGCATGGTATGCGATGAAGTTATGGCAGGTTTCGGCAGAACCGGTAAATGGTTTGCCTTCCAGAACTGGGATGTAAAACCCGATTTGATCTCCTTTGCAAAAGGCGTAACCTGCGGTTATATTCCCTTGGGCGGCGTCATAGCATCAAAGAAAATTGCTGAATTCTTCGACGAAAACAAGATGTTCTGCGGCTTGACCTACAGCGCGCACCCGATGGGATGCGCAGTTGCGGTAGCTGCCATCGATGCATACAAAGACGACAAAGTTTTTGAAAATGTAGAAAAGGTTGGCAAGGTTCTTGGCGAAGGACTCGAGGCTCTGAAAGCGAAACATGCCTGCGTCGGGGATGTTCGTTACATCGGTCTGTTCTCCATCGTGGAGTTCGTAAAAGACAAGGCCACCAGAGAACCCATCGTTCCCTTTGGCAAGGATCCTGAAGGGATAATGCCCAAGATATTAGGAATGCTGAAGGCCGAAGGATTCTATACCTATGCCCACGAAAACATGATCCACGTATCACCACCGCTCATCATAACCGAAAAGGAACTGAAAGAAGCGCTGCAAATGCTGGATAAGGTAATGGATTCTGTTGACAACATGATCAAATAAAATTTCAAAGTTTCTTACAATCCAATTATATTATGGACGGTTCTTACTGATTTTGCAGTCAAAAGGACCGTCCATATTGTTTTTCAATACTTATAGTTTTTATCACAGCTTCGGAGCACAGGGCAATCCCATGTCTATCTTATTCTGTAACCTGAGTGTAGCCCCGGTCATTGGAAATGACAGAACGGGTGTTTACATTTTGTTCTTTCCATGCTATAATTTTTTGAAAGACATAAATCATGTACAAAACCATATTAAGACCAGTTGATTTATATATGATTCGGGAGGATAAAAATGAAGATTTTAAAAGATCGAGAGAAGAAAATTTTAGATTATATGCTGACAGAAATAAGAAAAAAAGGCTATCCTCCTACAGTAAGGGAGATGTGCAGCGCTCTCGGAATCAAATCCACATCAACTGCTCACAAGGACATTGCAAGCCTGGAAGAAAAGGGTTACATACGCAAAGATCCCTCAAAACCCAGGGCGATTGAGATTTTAGACCCCGGTTCAAACAAACCCTACAATGATATATCCTCCATAAAAGATCAATATTCTGGTTTGTCGGGTTCTAATGATGAAAAATCTGAAAAAGTAGTAGAAATACCCCTGGTTGGACAAATTGCTGCCGGCACCCCAATACTGGCAGAAGAAAATGTTGAAGATATTTTTCCTGTTCCTGCACGCTATGTGGAAAAAGGTAATCACTTCATGCTGACAGTTAAAGGGGACAGTATGGTGGAAGCCGGGATCTTCAACGGAGACTACATCCTTGTGCGCCAGCAACAGACTGCAAACAATGGTGATATTGTTGTTGCGATGATAGATGGGTTTGAAAGCGAAGCTACGGTCAAAACTTTTTATAAGGAAAATGGCCATATCAGACTTCAGCCTGAAAATCAAAGCATGAGTCCGATAATATTAAATGACGTAAGAATACTCGGCCTTGTAAAAGGTGTGTTCAGGTACCTATCATAGTTTTGCCCGGTATTGTATTTCATAGTACCGCTCTTCATAGTGCTGCATTTCACGGTGCAAACGGAGGGATATCCCTGTCGATTCAACCGGATGGGATCACATTCTATTGAACCAATGGGCATCGCATTCTATTAAACCTATGGGGATCACTGGGGATCACAACCGATTAAATCAATAGGCACTGCAGCCGATTCAACGGCTGACCAACAATCTTTTTATACCTTTTTCTATACCGTCAAGGCTCAGTTCGAACATTGGAAACAGTTCCCTTATCGCACTTATTGTGGCATGGCCGAAAACATGATCCCAATCGTATTCTTCTATGGGGTTAAGCCAAATGTGATAGGGGTATTTATCTTTGATCCGCTCAAGCCAGTAAATGCCCGGCAACTCGTTATAAAGACCTATTATGCAATTTCCTCCCGGCCGATACAATTCCATCGGCGCCATAGCGCCGTCACCGATCAATATGACCCGATATTCGCTCCCCAAAGTATTCAGGACCTTTTCTGTATTCTCCCATTCGCCGCGTATACAATAAGGGGTAGTATAAAGGTGTTCATAGATGCAGTTATGAAAATAGTAAACCTTCAGGTCGCTGAAATGATTGGCCTTGTGCACTGCCTGAAAAAGAGCGCTGCAAAGCCTGCTGTATCTGAGCATAGATCCGTCAGAATCAAACAAAAGTAACAGCTTTACCGTGTTCTTTCTCGGTTTTTCATAAACCAGCTTTAAGAAACCACCGTTGTTCGTGGTTTCTTTTATTGTTTCATCTATGTCCAGTACTGTCCTTGGTGCATCCATCGCCGCTGAATATTGCCTGAGCTTGCGCAAAGCGATCTGAAATTGCCTGGTATCGATTATATTATCCTGTCTGAAATCTCTGAATGACCTTTCGCTTGCCACTTGTAACGCAGACCGGTACCTGCCTTCCCCACTTACACGTATCCCCTGTTTGGCAAAGCCTCCGTGGCCTAAAACTGATGTGCCTCCGGTACCTATCCAGTAATTTCCACCGCTGTGTGATGAGCGCTGCTCCTGTAATCTTTCTTCCAGCATGCGTTTAAGTTCTTCCTGCTCGTACACAGGGGCTGTAGGGTCTATTTTATCATATAGATCTTCTCTGCTTTTCCCATTGCCGTCAAGCCACTTCCAAACTTCATCCGGTATTTTAAACGGAGGCTCTAAATCATTAAAATACTCCAAAAATGCCAGATCAAATTTGTCAAAATCAGCTTCGCTTTTTACTAGAATACTGCGGCAAAGGAAATAAAAATCCATTAAGCCCGGACCGCAGAGTCCTTTATCAAGGGCTCCAATAAGGTCCAACCACTCTTTAATCGATACTTTTAGTTGGTATTGTCTTAGCAGATAAAAAAATTCAATAAACAACCATTATCACCCGAATCAATTCACTTCATATGGATCACAATATCCATCCGCCGGATCAAACACCCCAGCCTTTCCTTGTGTAGCCTTTTTCCCTGATTTCACAAACCACATCAAAGTCCTGATTTTTCTTCAACAACACACCTAAGAAAGGAAGTTCTTTATGGATCCTTTCTACTTCTACGCCACCGATTTTCAGGGCTTTTATCCAGTCCAAAAGTTCGGAAGTCCCCGGTTTCTTCTGAAGCTCCTTTATGTTCCGAAGCCAGTAGAAGGTTTCAATTACTTGATTCAGGAGTTTGTCTTCCACATCTCTGAAATGGACGGCTATGATATCTTTCATTGTATCGCTGTCCGGGAAAGCTATATAGTGAAAAATGCAACGCCTTAGAAAAGCATCCGGAAGTTCTTTTTCCGCGTTGGATGTGATAACAACTATCGGCCGGAATTCCGCCTTAACAGTTTCCTTTGTTTCATGAATATAGAATTCCATTCTGTCGAGCTCCCAAAGAAGGTCATTTGGGAATTCCAGATCAGCTTTATCTATTTCATCGATGAGCAGTACCGGTTGCTCGTGGGCCCTGAAAGCCTCACCCAGCTTCCCCATGTGAATATACTTTTTTATATCAGATACATCGCCTTCCCGGAATTGACTGTCATAGAGTCGCTGAACCGTATCGTATACGTACAACCCGTCTTTAGCCTTAGTCGTAGATTTTATGCTCCAAATGATGAGATCTTTTTCAAGGGAATCAGCAATAGCCTCTGCCAGCATTGTCTTGCCGGTACCGGGTTCACCCTTTATAAGCAATGGTTTTTCAAGGGCTATGGATACATTGACTGCATGCATCAACTCCTGCCCCGCCACGTAAACCGGGCTGCCTTTAAAACAGTTCATCCGTTCGTTCATACATTTCCCCCGATAAATCAGTAAATTTTTGACCCTGCAACTTGCCCCGGTTATGATCTACATCTTACTTTGCACATTGAAGATTTTAGTCATTATGCAAAATTACATTGAGGTATTCCATCATTATGCTTTGCCTGTGCTTTTGGTTTCAGCGCTCCGCCCAATCGTTAAGTGCGTTGATAATGCCTCTGGCCGCTGCCAAAGCATAAGCCTCTTTATATTCCTCCGTAAGCATTATGCGTAAATCATCGGGATTGGATAAGAAACCCCCTTCGATAATAATAGCAGGCATTATGCTCTTATTCAATACAGCGAGATGGGGACTGTTTTTAATACCTCTGTCTTTTAGTCCGATTTCCTTAAGCAACTCTTTCTGTACGTATGCTGCAATTTCTTTACTGCTGATACCATAAGTCTCTTGACCCACCTTATCATAATAAAGAACTTCCGTTCCACTGGGGGCTGAAGATTCGGCTGAATTATTATGAACGCTGACCAATATATCTGCATTCATCAAATTTGCTGCCTCCGGCCTG
>CAYYHH010000093.1:5358-6896 GCA_964471645.1 uncultured Oscillospiraceae bacterium | reverse complement strand
ACAAATTAACAGGTGATCAGCCACAGGCGGTGGACCAGCTCGTAAAGGGGATCCGTCGGGGGGAGAAACACCAGACTCTGTTGGGTGTCACCGGTTCGGGCAAGACTTTCACCATGGCCAATGTTATCGAAAAAATTCAAAAACCCACCCTGATCATTTCCCATAATAAAACCCTGGCGGCACAGCTTTGTGGTGAGTTCAAAGAATTTTTCCCTGATAATGCAGTGGAATACTTCGTCAGTTACTACGACTATTATCAGCCGGAAGCCTATGTTCCGGCCACCGATCTTTATATCGAGAAGGACTCGGACATAAACGACGAAATTGACAAATTGCGGCACTCGGCAACAGCTTCCTTATCTGAAAGAAGGGATGTTATAATCGTAGCCAGCGTGTCTTGCATCTACGGCCTGGGAAGCCCTGTAGATTATGAGAATCAGGTTTTGTCCATCAGGCCGGGAATGCAAAAAGACAGGAATGAAATCCTGAGAAAGCTGGTAGATATTCAATATGCCCGAAACGATCTGAATTTCATAAGGGGAACATTTCGCGTAAGGGGGGATATAATCGATATATATCCTGCAGGGGCCGATCATGCGGTAAGGGTTGAACTGTTCGGCGACGAAGTGGAACAGATAAAAGAAATGAATCCGCTTACAGGAGAAATCATAGGCATCAGAAATCATGTTTCCATCTTTCCCGCATCGCACTATGTCACTTCCAAGGAGAATATGGAAAGAGCAGTGGTAAGTATCGAACAGGAATTATCGGAAAGGATAAATTGGTTCAAAGAACAAGGCAAGCTGGTCGAGGCCCAAAGACTTGAGCAGAGGACACGGTACGATGTAGAACTGCTCAGGGAGGTTGGAAGCTGCAAAGGAATCGAAAACTATTCCCGCCACATCAATGGCCTGGATCCCGGAGTTCAGCCATATACTTTGATCGATTACTTCCCCGACGATTTTCTTATAATAATTGATGAATCCCATGTGATGCTTCCTCAATTAAGGGGTATGTGGGCGGGGGATCGTTCCAGGAAGAGCAATCTGGTGGACTATGGTTTCAGACTTCCTTCGGCTTTGGATAACAGACCACTTTCATTTTCGGAATTTGAGGCCAAGGTCAATCAGATCGTCTATGTGAGCGCAACTCCGGCCAATTATGAAAAAGAAAAAAGCCAAGGTATTGTAGCACAGCAAATCATCAGGCCCACCGGCTTACTGGATCCCGAAATAGACGTCAGAAAGAGCGAAGGGCAGATCGATGATCTCATAGGAGAAATCAACAAAGCCGTAGCCCGTGAGGAAAGAGTGCTGGTAACGACTCTTACAAAGAAAATGGCGGAGAATCTCACCGATTATCTGAAGAATGTGGGCATCAAAGTCAGGTATCTGCATTCAGAAGTGGAAACTTTGGAGCGAATGGAAATAATCAGGGATCTCCGGCTGGGGGTATTCGATGTGCTGGTGGGTATAAATCTTTTGAGGGAGGGCCTGGATCTGCCCGAGGTATCACTGGTGGCCATACTCGATGCGGAA
>CAYYHH010000093.1:0-5348 GCA_964471645.1 uncultured Oscillospiraceae bacterium | reverse complement strand
TTCAAACCTGCGGCAGGGCTGCAAGAAATGTTTCCGGACGTGTCATCATGTATGCCGACCGGATCAGCGAGGCCATGGCAAAGGCTATAGCCGAGACTAACAGGAGAAGGGCCATACAGGAGGCCTACAATAAGGAAAACGGCATTGTGCCGAAGACTATAGAAAAATCCATCAGAGCGGTGATCGAGGCAACCAAGGTAATGGATGAAACCGAAGAATACTACCATGGCAAAAGTCCTCTCGAGCTGACCAAAAAGGAACTGGCCGACTACGTAAAGCTTATGGAAAAGCAGATGAAGCAGGCGGCCCAGGACCTTCAATTTGAACGGGCGGCTCAACTCAGAGATCGAATATTTGAATATAAGGTAAAATTATAAAAGGAACACTAATGTCTGAAAAAATCATAATAAAAGGTGCTAACGAACACAATTTAAAAAATATTGATATAACCATTCCCAGAGATAAAATGGTTGTACTTACGGGGCTTTCCGGATCGGGAAAATCCTCCTTGGCCTTTGATACAATCTATGCAGAAGGCCAAAGGAGATACATGGAAAGCCTATCCTCCTATGCCAGACAATTTCTGGGGCAAATGGAGAAACCCGATGTAGAATATATCGAGGGGCTATCGCCCGCTATTTCGATCGACCAGAAAACGACCAGTAAAAATCCGCGTTCTACAGTAGGCACGGTAACAGAGATACATGATTACCTGCGTCTGATGTATGCGCGTATCGGCGTGCCCCATTGTCCCGTATGCGGCAGGGAGATCAGCAGCCAGACCGTAGATCAGATAGTAGATAGATTATTGGAAATAGAGGAAGGTACCAGGTTGATGATCCTTGCCCCCGTCATACGCCAGCGCAAAGGTGAACACGAAAAAATATTGGCAAGGATACGCAAAGAGGGATTTACAAGGGCAAGAGTAGACGGTGAAATCCTTGAGTTGTACGATGAAGAAATCAAATTGGAGAAAACCTTCAAGCATACGATTGAGATAGTTATAGACAGGATTATCATAAGACCGGGAATCGGGAGCAGATTGTCTGAATCCGTTGAAATGGCGTTGAACCATGGCGAAGGATTAGTCATAGCCATGAAGGAGGACGGTGAGCAGATGGTGTTCAGCACTAAGCTCGCATGCCCCGATCACGGCATCAGCATAGAGGAGCTGGAGCCGAGAATGTTTTCTTTCAACAGCCCCTTCGGCGCATGTCCCGATTGCAGCGGGCTTGGATTTCTAGAAAAGATCGATCCGGATCTGATAATTGACGAACCGGAATTATCTATTCCCGAGGGGGCGTTGACAAACATTTTCGCATCCATGGATATCAGCGGTTTTTACAGGCAGATGATCGATGCTTTGGCCAAAGAACATAATGTAGATATAAATCTGCCCTACAAACAGCTGCCTGCAGACTTCAAAAAAGAGCTCTTATATGGCACGGGCAATCGGAAACTTCAATATTACTATATCAGCAGAAATAACGGATCGGAATCCTATAGGAACCATTCTTTTGAAGGTGTCATAAACAACCTTGAAAGAAGATACAAAGAAACCAATTCCGACTTCATCAAGGAGAAGATGAGGCGCTATATGACTGTTGCCACATGTTCCTCTTGTGCGGGTAAAAGGCTCAGGCCTGAAGTATTATCCGTCACCGTGGGCGGGATTAATATTGCCGATTTCTCAGATCTTTCGGTAAGGGAGGCATTGAAATTCATCGGTCAGATGGACCTTTCCGAAAGGGACAGCGCCGTAGCGAAGCAGATCCGGAAAGAACTGATTTCCAGGCTGGGTTTTCTTGTGGATGTGGGTTTGGATTACCTGACGCTTTCCAGGTCTTCGGGCACTTTGTCGGGTGGGGAATCCCAGCGAATAAGACTTGCAACTCAGATAGGATCGGGGCTGGTCGGAGTGCTTTATATACTGGACGAGCCCAGCATAGGGTTACATCAGAAGGATAATGCAAAACTGCTGAAGACACTTCGCAACCTGACCGACCTGGGAAATACCCTCATTGTTGTCGAACATGATGAGGAGACCATGTACGAGGCAGACCATATCATCGATATCGGGCCGGGGGCGGGTATACATGGGGGCAAGGTGGTTGCAGAAGGGAACATAGATGAGATCAAGGCCTGCGAGGGATCTATAACCGGCAGTTATCTCAGGGGTGATCTCAAGATCCCGGTTCCTGCGATAAGGCGGATTGGAAACGGCGAAAAGCTCAGCATTATAAGCGCTTCAGAAAACAATTTGAAAAATATAGATGTTGAATTGCCGCTTGGTCAATTTATCTGTGTGACAGGGGTTTCGGGATCCGGAAAAAGCAGCCTTATAAACGAAGTTCTATATAAGAATATCGCCGCCAGGCTTTACAAAAGCAAGGACAGGCCCGGTGCCTGTAAAGAAGTGACCGGAATAGAGAACATAGATAAAGTCATTAACATAGACCAGTCTCCGATAGGCAGGACGCCAAGATCGAACCCCGCAACATATACGGGTGTATTTACCAACATCAGGGAGCTTTTTGCCCAGTTGCCGGAATCGAAGCTGCGGGGATTCGGAAAAGGGCGGTTCAGCTTCAACGTCAGGGGCGGTCGCTGCGAGGCGTGCGGCGGGGATGGCATTATTCGTATTGAAATGCACTTCCTGCCCGATGTGTATGTACCCTGTGAGGTATGTAAAGGCAAACGTTATAACAGGGAAACGCTGGAGGTCAGGTACAAGGATAAAAATATTTTTGATGTTTTGGATATGAACGTAACCGAAGCATTGGAATTCTTTAAGAACATGCCCACCATAACCCGGCAGTTGGCAACTCTCGAAGAAGTAGGGCTTGGCTATATAAAATTGGGGCAGCCGTCAACGCAACTTTCCGGCGGTGAAGCCCAGCGGGTGAAATTGGCTTCTGAACTTTCCAAACGCAGCACCGGCAGAACCCTTTACATTCTCGATGAGCCCACCACCGGCCTGCATTTTGCTGATGTGGACAAACTGATCACAGTTCTTGAGCGCCTGGTTGAGATGGGAAATACCGTCGTTGTTATAGAGCACAACCTGGATGTAATAAAGACGGCGGATACTATAATAGACCTGGGACCGGACGGCGGGGACAGAGGGGGACGGGTAATAGCCTGCTGCACCCCCGAAGAACTTATGGAGGTAAAAGAATCATATACGGGGGAATATTTAAAAAGGGTTTTGACAACTGAAAAAATATGATACAATCAATATTTAAAGGATTAATTGTTTGATTTTTTTATGACCGATTTGTAGATTGATTGTAAAAGGAGATGCTAAACCTATGATCGAGCGCTTGAATTTGACCATGCTCACAGATTTTTATGAGCTGACAATGGCCAATGGCTATTTCAAAAAAGGGATCGGGGACAGAATCGCGTATTTCGATATGTTTTTCCGCAGAATCCCCGATGGAGGCGGCTTTGCCATTGTAGCAGGACTTGAGCAGGTAGTACATTTCCTTGAAAACATGAAATTTGAAGATGAGGATATTGAATTCCTGCGGAGGAAGGGAAACTTCAGTGAAGATTTCCTGGTTTATCTCAAAAATTTCAAATTGGAATGTGACGTTTGGGCAATCCCGGAGGGAACGCCTATTTTCCCCGGCGAACCTGTGTTGACTGTCAGGGGTCCGGTAATACAATCTCAATTTATCGAGACGATACTGCTGTTGATAGTCAATCATCAAAGCCTTATCGCCACTAAGGCCAACCGAATAGTTCGGGCGGCTAAAGGCAGGGGGATAATGGAATTCGGTACAAGGAGGGCCCATGGACCTTCCAGCGCCATTTATGGGGCTCGCGCAGCCTATATTGGCGGTTGTGTAGGCACCGCCTGTACAATGGCGGATCGTGAGTTCAGAATACCCGCATTGGGGACGATGGCACACAGCTGGGTACAGATGTTTGACTGCGAATATGAGGCGTTCAGGGCATTTGCCGAACTTTATCCCGACAACTGCACCCTCCTGGTGGACACCTATAACGTTCTGAAATCTGGGGTTCCAAACGCAATACGGGTGTTTAAGGAAGTGAAGCCCAGATCCATGGGCATACGAATAGACAGCGGAGATGTGACTTATCTGACCAAGCGGGCCAGAGCAATGCTTGATGAAGCCGGCTTTTCCGAATGCAAAATTGTTATCTCCAACTCCTTTGATGAGCATCTTATAAGAGATGTCATTAATCAGGGGGCAAAAATTGATTCTTTCGGCGTAGGCGAAAGACTGATAACCGCCCGTTCTGAGCCTGTATTCGGAGGGGTATATAAAATGGTCGCCATTGAAAAAGAAGGGGAGATCATTCCAAAGATCAAAATCAGCGAGAACATAGAGAAGATAACCAATCCCGGATTTAAAACTCTGTTCAGGTTATACGACAGGGACGGGGGCAAGGCTATTGCCGATGTAATTACTCTGGATCACGAAAATATTCCCAGCGGCAGCGACTATGAGATCTTTGACCCGCAATTTATCTGGAAAAGGAAGGTAGTTTCCAATTTCGAGGCCAAGAATCTGAGGGTTCACATATTTGACAAGGGAAAGCTCGTCTACAAATTGCCGCCGATAGAAGAAATAAGGGAATACTGTAAGGGCCAGATCGCTACCCTTTGGGATGAAATTCTGCGGTTCGAGAACCCACACGAGTACTACGTGGATTTGTCGAAAGAACTGTGGGATCTTAAAAACAGCCTGATTGAATCATGCAGCAGTAAGATTTAAAATATACTACATTATAAAGAGGTGAATGTTATGCCCTACCAATTTTCGGTCACTAAAACATCAAACCCCAAGACAAAACCTGATGTCAATAATCTAAGCTTTGGTACTGTATTTACCGATCATATGTTTCTGATGAATTACCATAAAGATCGTGGTTGGCACAACGGCAGAATCGTACCTTACGGTCCCTTAAGTCTTGATCCGGCCTCTTCGGTATTCCACTATGCCCAAGAAATGTTTGAAGGTATGAAAGCTTATAAAGCAGAGGATGGGCGTGTATTGCTATTTCGCCCGGATATGAATGATAAAAGGGCCATTTCCTCCTGTCAACGAATATGCATTCCTCCCCTGGAAAAGGGGCTTCTGACGGAGGCCGTGAAAGCGCTCGTCAATGCGGACAGGGACTGGATACCTGAAAAAGAGGGCACATCCTTATATGTCAGGCCTTTTATTATTGCGACGGAGCCATTTTTAGGTGTAAGAGCTGCTCACGATTACCTTTTTATTGTTATTCTTTCGCCTGTAGGACCGTATTACAAAGAAGGTCTGGCTCCCACAAGAATATATGTTGAAGACCATTATGTGAGGTCGGTTCCCGGG
>CAYYHH010000092.1:0-6980 GCA_964471645.1 uncultured Oscillospiraceae bacterium | reverse complement strand
ATCGAAAATGGGGATTACACATTCAGAGCCACAGGCAGCAGAATGAAATTTGAAGGCTATTTAAAAATATATAATAATACAAGTGAAGAGGACGAAGATAAGATGTTGCCTCTTCTTGAGGTTGGAGAGCAACTCAACCTGGTTGATTTGTCCGGTGAACAGAACTTCACCCAACCCCCGTCACGATTCACGGAAGCATCACTGGTAAAAGATCTTGAAGACAAAAACATAGGACGTCCCAGCACATATGCTCCAATTATGGCTACACTTATTGAACGTAAATACATTACACGGGAAAAGAAAAATTTGATTCCTACTGATTTGGGGTTTGTAGTAACCGAACTGATGGAAAAGTATTTTCCCGAGATTGCAGATACAAGTTTTACGGCCGATATGGAAGATAAGCTTGACGGCGTAGAGGTGGAACACAGTGATTGGAAAGTTATAATCAGCGATTTTTATGACATCCTAAGTAAAGAACTTGAAATTGCAGACCGAGATATAGAAAAAGTCAAGCTTGAAGAGGAAAAGACCGGTGAACTTTGTGAATTATGTGGGAAGCCGATGGTTGTAAAGCAAGGGCGGTACGGTGAATTTATCGCTTGCAGCGGTTATCCCGATTGCAAGAACACGAAGCCGAAGGTCAGTAAAATAGACGTCAAATGTCCTCGCTGCGGTCGGGATATAGTGGCCAGAAAAAGCAAGACAGGAAAGCTTTTTTATGGGTGTAGCGGCTACCCTGAATGCAATCAGTTGTTTTGGAACAAACCCGTAGAGCAAAAATGTCCTAAATGCGGGTCGTTGCTTACAGAAAAGAAAACTAAAACTACAAAGTATGTTTGTTCCAATGCGGATTGCGGGTATAAAGAATAGTCATAAATATTTTAGTGCTTAATGACATCAGGAGGATCAAATGGGATATTTTCATGCAACTACTATAGTAGCGGTAAAAAGGGAAAACGGTGATGTTTGCATTGGCGGTGACGGCCAGGTGACGATGGGCGAGACTTCTATCATGAAACATTCCGCCAAAAAGGTAAGGAAAATATATAAAAATACTGTGGTAACCGGCTTTGCGGGATCCGTTGCGGACGCATTCACTTTGACAGAAAAATTTGAGAAAAAGTTGGAGGAGAACGGCGGAAACCTGAAGAGGGCGGCTGTTGATCTGGCAAAGAGCTGGAGAACCGACAGGGCGATGAGAAACCTGGAGGCATTAATGCTTGCAGCCGATAAAGATACCATTCTTCTGATTTCCGGTACCGGCGAGGTTATAGAGCCGGATGAAAACTTTGTTGCCATCGGTTCGGGAGGTAACTACGCCTACGCTGCGGCAAATGCTTTATACAAACATACTGATATGTCTGCCGAAGAAATAGTCAGGGAAGCATTGGCAATCGCCGCCTCTATTTGTGTTTACACAAATGATCATATATCAGTAGAAAAATTGTAATACCTGAAAATAAATCGTTGGGGTTTTAGAGATTTATCCAAAGATATGGGAGGAAGAGAATTGGGAACCTTGTATTCAATGACACCGAGAGAGATTGTCGGGGAATTAGACAAATATATCATTGGCCAGGATAATGCGAAACGCTCGGTGGCGATAGCTTTAAGGAATCGTTATCGCAGGAGTCAGCTGCCGGAAGAAATGCGTGAGGAAATATCCCCAAAAAACATTCTGATGATGGGGCCCACGGGAGTAGGGAAAACGGAGATTGCCAGGCGGTTGGCGAAACTGATGGATGCACCTTTCGTAAAAGTAGAAGCAACGAAGTTTACTGAGGTAGGTTACGTAGGGCGGGATGTTGATTCTATGATCAGGGATCTGGTTGAGGCTGCTATCAGGATTACCAAGCAAAATCATTTGCAAAACAAGTATTCGATTGCCGATGAGATCACAGAAGAAAAAATAATAGAAGCAATAATACCGGGCAAGAAAAAAAATGTCCAGGGCAGTGGCGGTGTGCGAGGACCTTTCGACTTTATTCTGGGGGGCGGGTTTCAATCATCCCAACAGCAGGCCCCTAAAACCGAAGAGCACGATGAAAACAAAGCAGAAGTAGAGCTGGCAAGAGAACAAGTGCGTCAGCAACTGAAGGACGGTCTGCTGGAAGATCAGTTTATTGAAATCGACATTGCCGAAGCACCAAAAAGCAACCATCTCGATCTGGGAAATGAAGATATGAGCATTGCCATAGGCAATATTTTCGGCAATATGGGCCCGCAGAAAAAAAGAAAGAAAAAACTTACAGTCAGGGATGCTCGTAAAATACTCAGAGAACAGGAAGCCCAAAACTTAATAGATATGGATCAGGTAACTGCAGAGGCATTGGAAAGCGCAGAACAAAACGGTATCATATTTATTGACGAGATCGATAAAATTGCTTCAAATTCAGGATTCAAGGCCGGTGCAGATGTATCCAGAGAAGGCGTTCAAAGGGATATTCTTCCAATTGTAGAAGGAAGCGTAATAAAGACCAAATATGGGCCGGTCAAAACCGATCACATGCTGTTCATCGGTGCAGGAGCTTTCCACACGGCAAAACCCACGGATTTGATTCCCGAGCTGCAGGGAAGATTCCCCATCAGGGTAGAGCTGGAGAATCTGACAAAAGAAGATTTCATCAGAATTTTAACCGTTCCAGAAAATGCGTTGATAAAACAGCACAAGATGTTGCTTGAGACCGAGGGATCTAAAATCGATTTTTCGGAAAAAGCCATCGAAGAAATCGCAACTATGGCGTTCCTTACAAACGAACAGACGGAAAACATAGGGGCAAGGCGGCTCCATACGGTAATGGAGAGGCTGTTAGAGGAGATTTCTTTCGATATTCCGGATAACCCCCAACAGGAAATAATGATTGATGAAGATTACGTAAAAGAAAGATTTATTGATAGGATTCAAGCAGATAATATTGACAAATATATCCTGTAATGGTAGCATCAAATAGCTTATTTACACGATGGGCCAAAAAGTTGATTCCTGTTATTATCCCGATCAAAAGGAAGGATCCGAATGCGATAGGGGTGAAATATAACAGTATTGAAGAATATTTCGAAAATTGTAACAATTAGCTATTGTTATGTCAAAAAATAGTGTATAATAAGCATATTATAAAAGCAAACGGAGGTAGATGACACAATGTCCATGGATCTGCTTGATAAAATCAGAAAAATGAATTGGGTTTTACAGGAAAGTACTACAGGTGTTTTTTCATTCAATGACCTTTGTACTATTCTTAGTGAACTGGAAGATGCAAATGTGTATGTGGTGAATAAAAGGGGAAAAGTCTTAGGAGTTCATTATAAGATAGAAACCGAGAGCGCTGCCATAGTAGACCCTGAAACAGGAATTGAAAAATTTCCATCAGAATACAACGATGCGTTGCTGAAGGTTTCCGAAACTATGGTGAATGTCAGCCATGAAGAGGCCTTGGAGATTTTCAAATACGAATATGATACTTATGAAAAGTTCTATCTGATTATCCCCATAATCAGCGGAGGGCAAAGGCTTGGAACCCTTATTGCGACCAGATACCTCCCAAGATTTTCAGCCGAAGATGTTATTTTGGGCGAGTACGGTGCGACGGTCATCGGATTAGAAATACTGAGGAGAAAGACCATGGAGCAGGAGGAGGAGGAGCGCAGAACTTCTGTTGTGCAAATGGCGATAGCAACTCTTTCGTATTCTGAAGTAGAGGCGGTTCGTCAGATTTTCAAAGAGCTCAAGGGATCTGAAGGGTTGCTCGTTGCCAGCAAAATCGCCGACAGGTCGGGAATAACAAGGTCAGTCATCGTCAATGCACTGCGCAAGCTGGAAAGTGCCGGGGTCATTGAGACCAGGTCCCTGGGGATGAAAGGCACACACATCAAGATATTGAACAGCAAATTCAATGATGAGTTGAATAAAATCGGTTGATGTTTTATTTCATACACACGATTGCCCCTGTTAACATACAATGATATGACGGGGGTTTTTTCTATGGCGAGAAAAAACAGGAAGGGGCACAGAAGGAAACACTTTGGTGTACTTTTGCTGATTTGCGGAGTATTGGTTATCTATGGATTTTTTTTTACCGAAAAAATAATAGAGCCTACAATGGCATCAATCGGCGAAATCAGGGCAAAAGCCATTATGGTACAGGCTGTGAACGATGCGGTCCGTGATAAATACGAAGCCGGCAATGGTTTCGATAATCTTTTGGATATTAAAACCGACGAATCGGGCAAAGTAAGTTTGATACAGGCAAATTCCGCGAATATGAATAAACTGTCCTATGATTTAGCATGGGATATACAGAACCGATTAAGGAATATCGAAGAAGAGAAAGTACAGATACCTATCGGCAGCATAATGGGCAATCAAATACTATCGCAAACCGGACCTTGGGTCAGGTTAAAGATATTACCTTTCGGAGCTACTAAAATAGATTTTAAAACCGAGTTTACGGAGGCCGGAATAAATCAAACAAAATACAAGGTTCATTTAGAGGTTACAAATACGGCAAAGGTTGTGATGCCCTTTTCCGATAATCAGATAGAGGTTGAAACCATTTTGCTCCTGGCGGAGGCAGTCATACTGGGGGAGATACCTGATTCCTTCATCTATGTACCGAGAGAGGATGTGCTCGACGCCATTAACCCTTAATACCCTTGAGTCGGACTGCGGCTTTCACCGGCATAATAATTACCAAAAGAGAGGAGTTTATGATATCATTAGATCATGAATAAACCTATGGAAACTAATATACGTGACGACGGGGAAATGCCTCGCGCCATACTTGTGGGTCTGGAACAATACGAAGATATTTCCTATTACATGGAGGAACTTGGAAACCTTGCACGCGCTTCGGAGATTTCGGTGCTAGGGGAATTGGTCCAAAGCAGGGACAGGCCCGATACCACCACCTACATCGGCAAGGGCAAGGTTGAAGAGCTGATCCGGCTCTGCATTGATATGGAAGCTGATATGGTTATTTTCAATGATGAACTTTCCGGTGTACAGCTGAGAAATCTGGAAGACAGGATCGGTGCAAAAGTTATTGATCGGACTATACTTATACTGGATATTTTCGCAAAAAGAGCCGTTACCAAAGAGGGGAAGCTTCAGGTAGAGTTAGCCCAGCTTCAGTATCGTCTCCCGCGGCTGACCGGTTTCGGCAATGCGCTGTCCAGATTGGGGGCGGGTATAGGTACCAGGGGACCGGGTGAAAAGAAACTGGAAACTGACCGACGTCATATCAAACGAAAGATGAGCGAGATAAGAAGAGAACTGGATGAGGCGGTAAATAATCGCAACATTAAAAGGGCGCAGAGGGAGAAGTCGGGAATTCCAATGGTGGCATTGGTGGGCTATACTAATTCAGGCAAGTCTGCCCTGATGAACAGGTTTCTCAAGGAAAGCATGAAGGAGGATAAAAGTGTGTCTGAAAAGGATATGCTCTTCGCCACACTGGACACCTCTCACAGGAATATTAAGCTTGATAGCAACCATGAATTCATACTGATAGATACTGTCGGTTTCGTAAGCAATTTACCTCACACACTGGTAAAAGCATTTATGGCAACATTGGAAGAGGTTAAATTTGCCGATTTATTATTGCATGTTGTAGATGCTTCTTACGAGGAAAATGATTTCCATATAGAGGTAGCCGATCATGTAATGAGAGAAATCGGTGCAGGGGATAAAGAAAGGATCATGGTTTACAACAAAATAGATCTCTTGGATGATTCCGTAATGAGCAGATATGAGGGGCAAAACAGCATCTGCATTTCCGCAAGACACGGGGAAAATATTGATAAACTGATTAATATGATAAAGGACAAGCTGTTTGGGGACAGAATTTTTTCGTCGTTGCTGCTTCCGTATGGGCGGGGGGATGTATACTCAGATCTTCATGACAGATACGATCTTACCAGTGTGGAATACAGGGAGGAAGGCATTTATGTCGAAGCGGAACTGTCGATACGTGATCACGGAAAAATGAGTGAGTTTTTGATTTGATCGGCAACCATTGCCCCACCCGTGAAAAATACAAATTTTGTTTTTGGAATTTAAAGCAATCCAACAAAACAGTTTGGCAAAATTGATCCATTCAGTTAATTAAAGGCAGGAGCAAATGATAAGATTTCGCAGCGTTAAAAAAGAAACAGAGGCGGAACAAACTATTGAAAGATCCAGATTTATAGCCTATGTGAAGCCGGTTGAAACTAAAGAAGAGGCGTTGGTTTTTTTCGACAGTATACGTACCCTGCATAGAGGCGCTGCTCATAATGTTCCGGCTTATGTAATAGGCGAAAAAAGCGATCTGCAGTGGGCAAGTGATGATGGAGAGCCCCAAGGGACATCGGGGGCGCCTATAGTGCAAATGCTCGTTAAAGAAGGAATCACAAACGTAGCAATTATCGTGACCAGATATTTCGGCGGAATAAAACTTGGGACAGGCGGTCTGGTCAGGGCATATACGGGCACCGCCAAACTGGCAATTGAAAAAGCAGGAATTTGCGATGTACGAGAAATGAATACCCTGTCGGTAAAATTGGATTACAGCCATCTCGGAAAGCTGCAAAATCTTGCCGATGGTACGATATTTACCATCGGAGGCATAACCTATGAAGATAAAGTAACCGCGGACTTGATAATGGAGCCGGAAAAACTCGATAAAGTTACAAGTATTATATCGAATTTGACGGGGGGCGATTTCATGGAAATGGGAATGCGCCAGGAGTTGATCAAAATTTAAAAGTTTACGTTGACAAAAAAAAAGCGTTATGTTAAGATAAAAATCGGCTCACGAAGAATTGATTATTAATGATGATCAATACGGGTATTTTTTACCCACTGCGGCGGTCAAATCAGAGGCAAAAAGCCATTGATAAATTTTGAAAAACCTTGAAAAATAAAAACGAAAAACCTTGACACATAAAAGCAAATACTGTATAGTAACTAATTGTGTCAGACAATTAAAGAGAGAAAT
>CAYYHH010000091.1:1980-7033 GCA_964471645.1 uncultured Oscillospiraceae bacterium | reverse complement strand
AAACAGCATGACAAGAAGAGCAAGTGGCAACTTCAAACACGTGATATTGTTGATTTTCCTCAATGTGCGTCTTCTTTCTTGTTAAAAATAGTTTCTTATTGGGCGGCAAAGTAATATAAACACCTTCTGTAGCCCTGAGAAACATATGATAGCGAGCGTCAAACAGTCTTAGATTATTTATTGAGCAGGCGGAAGCCACTGTAACAAAATTCTCTACATCCGTCAAAGACCAGCCCATAAGTTCCGCCAGTTCTGTCACGGTTCTTGTAGTCCCCAAAAGCTCACGTATTTCCCAGTAGTTTTTATCATGTAGAACTACATCGTATAGCAATTCGTTAATATTATCGTTGGACGTGGATATTTTTGTATAGTTTTTTATTGCTATTATCGTTTGCCGGTCAGTAATATCACCTGTTATGCGATTAGCGATTTCCGAATAGAACTTTACTGGTAGGCTTTGAAGTTCACGGCTAGCCTTTGGTTGTATACGGTCAGCCCGTATTATATCGTTTTCCGAAAATCCACAATCGCATAGGCTCTCAGCAAAAGCGGCAACCTCCCGATTGTCCTCATCTCCTCCTAAAGTAGCACTGGTCAGAATGTATTGAAGTCGCTCACTTCCAATTTTCGCATTCAATCTACGAAGTAACATAGATACCTCTATTCCCGTAGATCCGTTATATACATGAGCCTCATCCAGAACAATGAACTTCCATCCGTTTGAGTAATTTCCGGCAAAAAATACATTATCCTGAGGTCTCAGCATCAGATATTCGAGCATCGCATAGTTTGTTACCAAAATATGAGGGGGAGTTACTTTCATTTGTTCTCTGGAAATCAGCTCATTAACTGCAGGGGTTTTACCTTCATTAAGGCGTTGGTATTCTGCAAGAGCATCTGTATACTTTTCCTTTGTTTGACCGGTATAGCTACCATAAGTAATCTCCGTAAAATCCGCAAGACGCCCTCTCAACCTTTCAATCTGGTCATTTGCCAGTGCGTTCATCGGGTATATTAACAGTGCACGTACTCCCGGGTTTAATTGATTGCTTTCTTTTTGGCGCATCAAATAATCAAATATCGGCATTATAAATGCCTCAGTTTTCCCGGATCCGGTACCGGTGGAAACCACAATACTTCTGCCTTCTTTCACCATTCTAACAGCCCTTTCCTGATGCCTGTGAAGCTGCATTCCGTCAAAAGAGCGTATCCTGTTAAAATCCTTAGCGAGTAACCCTTCGGAAATTAATTCCTCAACTTTTTTCCCCTTCTTGAATGCATCAGTCACATCTAAATATGGGCCTCTCGCAAGGATATTTTCATTTTCGAGAGCATTGATAAATTGCTGTTGATAGACAGGATCATTTACTGAAAAAATAGTTGTTAGATATCTCTTATATTTTGAAGCCAAACTTTTTGATGCTTTGACAGGCGAGAAAGCCATAATCGAACCTCCTTTATAATCACCGATATACTAGAGAAACTCTGTTGTGAATACATAATCTTCGGGATAAAGGCTAATATACCTCCTATAACAAGCTTTTTTGGATAATCCCGTTTGCTCATCTGTGACTATAATCTTCTGATGGGTATCGAAAAGAAACTCCACAAAATCGTAACCATCATGGAAAGTGAGATAAACATATTGTAGTCTTTCCGGGTTGAAGAAATCCACTTCAACCGTAAGTTCCAATGCCCCGATTCTCATCTGTCCTAGATATTTATTTTTGCTGTTTTCTACGCGTTTCAAATTCCTGATAACAGATTCTCCAAGAATTTTGTTTTGAAAGAGACTGTCACTACTTCTTTTAATGTGGCTTACCTTAATGTCTGTCCTTTCTAAATCATGCGGGTTAAGTAATTTGTGTATAAATCTATCCACCAGTATGTAATCATCAACATCAAATCCATATTCGTCTGTTTCTTTTTCCAGAAGGGTGACTTGATATTTACCGCTATTAAAGGTTCCGTTAATTACAAATCTTCCGTTTTTAACCTTAGCCTTATCGGCAATCACCTCACTTGTCTCCAAGTTAACAACATCAACAAAATACTCCGCTTCTCCTATAATCTCCAACTCACCTACCAATTGATCCTCCTTGAAGTTACCAGTTATTAATTTTGAAACCAGAGTACTTTTTGTAATGACATTCATCCACTCGAAGCGATTTTCTGAAAAATCCAGATATACTGTTGCAAAATCTTGTTCAGTGTCAAACCAACTTGGAATCCTTGTTAAATCAGATTCAAATATTCCGGTATCTTTTCTTTTTTTGAACGATTGATATCGATAATCCGACTGTGTGTCACTGTAAGCCTCAACCTTGAGTGTCTCCGCTGGGAAGCGGAACCGCACTATGGTAGGAAATTTACTATGCCAGCAATCACCGGGTTTTTCAATCTGCCAATCCCCATTGCTTACACACCATTGGAAAACAGGCAATAAAAATTTCATTGCAATACTCTCCGAAGGTGTCTTGTAATCAAACGACAAATGGGTTACACCCTGTTCGATAGTAAAATTAAAAGAGTTTTCATCGGGATTTCTTTTTTCTGTAAACCCTTTACTAACCATCTCAATACCTTCCGGAAAACGAATCGTCCCTCTTGGTTGATAAATGTACGGAGCGTCCTCGAAGGTATATGCAAACCCATTGATTAATACAAACTTGCATACTCTGGACCTATTGTCACCTGGGACATCAATGTCAATCTGATAAACGCCGTTTTCTTTGCACCCATAGTCATTTAAATGAACCCAAAATCCTCTCTCTCCGCTTCTTTCATTTATGTCAAGCAATACCGTTTCATAATCAAATAATCGATGCCTATTCCCATTGATCATTATAGCGCAGCCCGGTGCCTTGCTCTCAAGCATTTTCAATATAAAAGAGGGGGGTTCATAATAAACCGGAATATCCGACGAGTCTATTTCTGCAGATGCGTCCACAACCAAGGACTTGCCCACTAAGCCTTCGTTTAAATGTCTGCCTACTGAAACAGGCTTGCCACCGGGCAACCTGATAATATCACCATTGCTAAGGTTGAACCATGACCGAACAATCCCCTTCGTAGTTTCGCTCTCAACTAGGGCATCCGAAAGGGGGTATTCCCCTAATTGCGTATAAGAGTATACTTCTCCTTGCGGTAATGAATCCGCATTTAAATAGTTCCCATGAAAATCAAAAAAACGTATTGTATCTTCATTAATTCTATATTTTATTATTCGATTGTCATCACAGAATAGTTCCAAGATGAACAGATCCCATATGTCGGCCTGCTCGATATGCAGCGTTGCGGATTCGGTTTTCCTTCCTGTTACCACTTGTCTGCTTCCAACCTCCAGAATATGCTCATGCCCGCCGAATTCGATTCGCCATTTCACCTTATCCTCCCGATCCCCCGGAATTAACTGTGCCGGAAGTTTTATACTAAAGTCAGTTGACATCATGTCACAGTACAAATAGGGAGAAGAATATCTTTTGCGTCCTTTTATGCTAAGGCTACCTTCATTAAACAGTTGCATCTCTCTTTTGAATTCCGGTGAATTCTCTTGCCATTCTTTGAATAGCATTGTAAGCCTGCTTCTGGGATTTACAGGAGTCACTTGCTCCCAAAAACACCTGTCTATAAGTCTGAGCAGCCTGCGTATTCTTGCTTTACCGGCAGATATGTTTGAGTTAATCGCATATGCCGTCTGCCGTACTAACAAATAAGTCCTGCCGGTATTATCTTGCCTGCTGATAGTGTCTATCAGGTTATCCATCATCTTACCGGTATTGCGCTCCAAGTTGCGTTCAAGATCCAGATTATAATATTTAAATAAGAAATCAAACATCTCATCCGAATAGGAATTTGAGACAAATCCGTGCATCAGTATGTTCTGTATGAACTCAACATCAGGCATCACCGGTTTTTCATATTTCTTCAAGGTGTTCAGAAACACATTTCGTAAGATATTCCTTTGATATGGATACAATTTGGTCACATTTAAAATACGTGCCGTATGATTCCAATATCCGCCATCATAATAACGAATTCCTATAGCCACCATTGCTAAAGTGAGAAGTTCATCCTCATTGATTCTTATTCTATCCTGTAATATGGCATGAGTCCGATCAATAAAATAATTGATGAGCAAATCATATTCTATATCATTTAGCGAAATATCTCCGATTAATTTTTTTCGGTTAAATTCTTTAAGAACCTTTTTCCTAAGCCTGTCAAAAGGCGTTATGCTTCTTTTTGCAGGTCGTCCTTTATATCTCGCTGGTGGACTCTGCAAGCTTAAATTTTCATTTAGGCTATGTCCTTTTCTGTTACTGCTTGAATCGGATATAAAAATATATTCTGTTTCCTTTATATCAGGGTTTACGCTACTTAAATATACGACTAACTGTTGATTTAACCATTCTTGAATTACCTGCTGATGTTTAAGGATATATTCGAACCAATCTTTGTTAATTAAAATTGCCTCAGTAAGCATCGAAACCTTATATGGGGCAATTTTCGTAGTTTCTGAAAGATCAGCTATCCTTTTGTTCTTTTGGTTCTCCGGCAATCCGGTCAGTTCATTTTGATAAAACGGTGACAGGAAGCGATAAGGCACGTACCTGGATAAGTTTCTGATACCTTTTACGATTTCCGGGTCCTTAGTATTCTCGAGTATACTGTATAGTTCTTCTTCTCCTAAGTCTTTGGTTAACCCGTATTTGTGTTGTATCATAGCGATAATCTCATTAATTTTATCATTCAGACCCAAAGATAGTCCATGGTTTATTACAAGATGCCAGGCAGATACTATCATATGTTTTGACAATTTACCAATAGAAGTGCCACGGTTTTTTTTGCTGGTTTCTTTTAGGATTCCGGAGAACCAAAGAAGCTTGTAGCTGGATGATAAAAATCGTTTATCCAGCGATATTTGTAGGGTCTTATAATCAACAGATGTATCATTTGGTAGTTTGATCATGATTTATTACCTTGTCTCGTTGATGGAATCCCAGTAAAATCGGGCAATAGTTATATTATACCAAATTGAATATACTTAAAT
>CAYYHH010000091.1:0-1970 GCA_964471645.1 uncultured Oscillospiraceae bacterium | reverse complement strand
AGGAAATCAATTACATGGCCCCTGCTTAAATTAGTACAAGCGATTGCCTGTTTATCTACTACCCTGACACCGAAGGCAAATGGTCCGGCATGGAGCCGATTACAACCAGCTCTTTTTCTGCATCCCAGAAAAAGTAGATGCGAATCAGGCTGCGGCTGTCAATCCCGGATTTCAGATGTTGATCCAACGCTCTTCTGTTGGTTTTGCTCCTTGGCCCGTCTCCATAATCTACTTTATAGTGCTCTGCATACCGGGAGATGCTGGCATCTCCTGATGGAGTTATTGAAAAGGAAGTTTTCATCAAAGACTTACAGCCGATCGTGTATTCTTCCTCTGCAATAGCTCCCACTCTCCATTTTTTATAAACCTTCGCCAGTATCTCTATGCCATCGCACATGGCATCTATATCGCAATTATTTTGGGCCTTTCTCAGGTCCCTTTTCGCTTTGGATGTCAAAATAATATCAGAAGCATGGTGCGTTTCTACCCAACGGATGAACCCCGAAATATCTTTCGGCCGATCTTCTTTTGCTTGATATTCTTTGATGATTTCTGCTTGTTGATCCAGCCTTCGATGGGAATTTTCCAGCTGTTTGTTTAGCGATTCTATTTGTTGCATCAGATGCCTTTTTTGATCTCTATAACATGCTTCCTCCTGGATTCTTTGCTCTTTTTGCCCCTGGTATTTTCTAGAGAAATCCCGAGTTAATTGTTCCTCCCGGACCACCTCTTCTTCCAGAAAATTAATTCGCCCTTTCAATGCTTGGATCTCCTTATCAAATCCATCGCTTTCCTGCAGTCGATCCAGTTCATCCTTATTCTTCAGAGCAATGGCCTCATTAAGGAAGATCACATGCCCAAATTGATAATGATCATTGCGTTTTGAATGATTAGTTGCTTCTTTTTTAACCTTCTTCCAGATGATATCATTATTATCCGAATCTAAGATCTCCCCATATCCCAGCGTTATGGATTGTTGATTAGAAAATATTATCGTTACACCGTGTTCTGCAGCTTGTTCATTTAGAAATACATAAGCAATCCCGCACAGAGACTTAGCCCACTTATTTGCTATGTCACGGTAGGACAGCCCTGCGTCAGGAGCAGACTCTATGTTTGACATATATGGGTTTGTTAGGGGTAAGTTAATATCTTTGATATCCGTGAGTTTCCTGTCAATGATTATCACCGGCATGTTTCTATACTTATGTCCGATAATTGATCGATAGCGCTTTGCGCTTGCCGGTTCGCTTAAATCCCCGGCTTCATATGTCAGATCTACTATAGAATATATCCCCAGTTCATTCCGCAAGTCGCGGATTAGTTTGGGGCGGAATACCTCGGCATCCTTATTAATCTCTTCAGGTTGAGAGCATACTGTTTGACTGCCAAATTCAACCATGCCTCCCACTATTGCAAGACCGTAATTGGTCATAAAGATTCTACCGGGTAGAGCTGGTCTTGTGGATGTGCCCATATCCGGCTCTGTCAAACGGAATGTCCAAATTTTGCGTTCCGGAAGGTAAACGGTTTCGATAACATAACCATCGTTAATACGAAACGATTTAAGTAATTTATGTAGTTGAGATTTATCATTGGGAATTCTTATTTCTTCGGGGATGCTGTCGAATTGGCGAAAGCGCGATTGAAGCCAGAGAAAAATCTCTTTCACAGCCTGCTGCATAACAAGTTCGGGGTTTTTTCCTCTTCCTAAAACCCCATGAAACTGATAGGTTTTATACATTTTGTTGCGACTAAGCGCAACGGTCTGGATCTTTGGTTGTTGCGGCATAAGTTCGACTTCCTATGTATAGCTATATTTGTATTAACTATATCATTAATGCCCAAGTATTTCCATAGTTGTTTGCCATGCGCAGATTGATCCCATTTGCCAGTTTATCAATGTACATCTTTGTGCGTTTAATCTTTTCAATTTCGTATTGATTTCCTAAACTAGACTCCTAGTAGTT
>CAYYHH010000090.1:0-7062 GCA_964471645.1 uncultured Oscillospiraceae bacterium | reverse complement strand
CTCCGTGGCCGATCTACAATCCGTCGGCTTTGCCGATTTCAAGCATTGCCTTGGCCACTCTCGATGTGGCATCTGTGGGGGATGTGTTGGTCAAAGGAATACCGCCTACTCCCATTCCCACGTTTACCAGTACCGGGATGTCGGCTACTCTTGTAGCTTCTTTTACATATGTCAAAGATCTTGCCAGGTTCCATGCAAAGGATCTGCTGCTGTTGGTGTTGACAACGGCTCCAAAGCTGTGAACTCCGGCGGCTTCAACAGATTTTACCTGCTTGGCCGGATACTGGCCAGCCAATCTTTCGCCTTCAAACTTCAGGCGTCCGTGCATTCCAAGATGGAATTCGTTGGCCATTCCCATCGTTATGGAAACATTGGGATACTTATCGGAAAGAACTTTTGCTGCCTGTAAAGCTGCAAGAATGTCGGCATCGCCGCTGGCTCCGGCTGTATCAAACTGAAGTCCGCAGGCACCTGATTCTGCCATTACAGATCCGATGAAAATCATGTCATTGGTGCACAGCTCTACTGCTTCTTCCTGCGCTGCCAAAGCTTCTTTGATTTTGCCTTCTGGAAGCAAAGTTGCCCAGTTATCCACGGGGCCGTCGGGTTTGGTGTAAAGACCCATGTTAGGCATTGCTCCATAAAAAATCGGCATGATGGTGTTCATCTGTGCGTGCTCCATAGCCATGCCTTCTTCAGGTGCTATATTCTTGATTGCTTTATAGCTGTAATCCGTGTTGCACATCTCCATTGTATCGGAGCAAAGTACTCTTTCGTGGATGAGCAAAGTTGTGGAACGATCCACGGGGATTGCACATCTTACGGGAAGCTTCAGCGTTCCGGCATCAAAAGTTGCTATACCTTCGTTACCTCTTTCAACGCTGACATTTTTCTCTTTCATTGTAAGAATATCAACTAAGTAGTCGATGTCCCCACTTTCAAGCGGCTGTGATTTTCCTTTTTCGACGGCGTTTTCCATACCGGCTATGACGTCTTCCTTGATCTCGGATTTCGACATCCATACGGCTTCACCGTCGCCCATTCTGGTAAAATATTTATCCATTGTCCGTCTCCTCTCTTAGTTTTTCCCTGCTAAAAGCTTCTTTGCGATATCGCAGCATTCGGAAGCATCCTCGGCATAGGCCGTTGCGCCGATCTTGTTTGCCCATTTCTGGGTTACCGGTGCGCCGCCGACCATTGTTTGGAATTTGTCTCTCAGCCCTCTCGCTTTGAGTTCTTCTTCCAGGTTCTGCTGAACTACCATAGTTGTTGTAAGCAGAGCGCTGGTCCCTATTATATCAACGTCATGCTCTATGGCCTTGCTGATAAATGCTTCAACGGGTACTTCTCTACCCAGGTCAAAAACCTCAAATCCGGCGGTCTTTAACAAGGAGCAGCAAATCCCTTTACCTATGTCATGAACGTCACCTTCTACAGTGCCCATAACTATACGGCCCTTTTGCTCGATCTCTTTGCCGCTTTTAGCCATTTCATCTTCGATCCTTGTAGTAACGGCTTTCATAACTTCCGTTGCAAAGATCAATTCGGGAAGGAAAATTTCCCCTCTTCCAAACTGCTCTCCCAATTCGTTGATTCCTGCGCTGAATCCTTCTGAAAGCAGGTCAACTGAGTCCAATCCCAGCTCTTCCCATTTGTCAAGAGCCTCCATAGCGGCATCTTCGTCTGCTTCTACGATTGACTCGAAGGCAACTTTTACGATATCCTCTCTGCTCATACTTAAACTTCCTTTCTTTGGTTTTTCCATAGTATTCCTATGTAAAAGTTCATAGCATTTCTATGCATGACCCTCTAAAGAGCAAAATCTATGCCAGTTCGGTGCCCGTTCGAACCGGCGCCATCCCCGGCACAAGCCTGATTACTGAATTCTCAACCATTTCCGCTGAATTATTTTATTTGCGGATTGTTAAATCTTCTACAATAAAACGCTAAAAGAACATTATCTCCTCTGTTTTCGACCCAAATACCCAATAAAAAATGAAAATATTCATCGGTTGTAATGAATATTTTCATCATTGGGTAGTTATAGAGTGAATTGATTGAAATTTCGTTTAAGGGCATCAATCATGGCGATGAAAAAAATCATCTTATGCCCAAATGTCTTTCGCAGCCTTTCTGCGGCTTCGCCCTATGTGACAAAACTCGCAGCTGCCATCATTGTGCATACACACCTTGCAGCCTGTCAGATCCGTATCAAGGCCTTCATTGGAAACGACGAAAAAACCTGCTGATGATTTTATCGGCAGTATCATTCCGCTTTCTGTCAAACTCATTCCCACGGCAGCACAATCCAGCATATCCATCAGCTGTTTGATTTCTGTGATTGGTGTTCTTGCAACTCCGGGCCCGATAGCAGCCGAAATGTACTTACCCGGATTGCAGCTCTGTATTTTCCTTTTCAACTCTTCCCGTCCTGCCTCAACATAGCAGGTTCCCCATACATCCGCATAAAACGAATCCTTGAGAGAATCTGTTTCCAGGCTGAAATCCCCTCCGGTGAGCGCATACATATAGAACCCCTCGATTTTAGACACATCGGATCGATTGAACTTACAACATTGAAAAAAACGATCGTTTATAAAAGTTCCTTCATCTGTAATTCTAAAATCTTTTGTCTTTGAAAGTACCGCTCTTATACTCGCTTTTTCCGCTAATTTTTCTTTGACTCGCAACCCTTCGGCGCGCATCTTGCGGAAACGGTCTCCCTGTCTGTACATTCCGCAACTGTCGATAAAATACTCTATCGCTTTTGGGGAGACCGTCTCAATATCGAAGTGGATTGCATTATTATTTACTCCAATCCCATCCATTGCTTGCACTGTTTTACTCCTTTAGAGGCGTTGTTGCACCAAGTGTCGGCTGATGTTAGCGCTTGGGCGTGATCATTAACAATATTTCCGCCTATCATTACTTTCAGATCTCTCAAACCGGCTTCTTCCAAAGCCTTTACAGTTGCCCCCATCATATTGATGGACAGAGTCAGCAGTCCGCTTATTCCGACGATATCCGGCTTTACTTCCTTGACTTTTTCAACAAAACGCTCGGGAGGTACATCAACGCCGAGATCGTGGACTTCAAAGCTGGCTGCCTGAAGCATGCTGGCGAAAATGTTCTTACCAATGTCGTGCAAGTCCCCCTTGGCAGTTCCTATTACCACCTTACCTATGGTTTTCCCGCTTCCTTCACTCAACAGCGGCTCCAAAATCGCCATACCTTTTTTTAGTAAATCGGCCGAATATACCAGATCGCCTACAAAGTATTCACCTTCCTCAAAGTAGTTACCTACAACCTCTATACCTGCAGAGCAAGCGTCGACTATTGCCTGAGGATTAACGCCGGAATCTATAGCATTTTTTATCCCGTCCAAAAAATCATCGTCTTCCAGCTCCGCCAATGCTTCGCTGATCATTTTCAACTTATCATCCATTTGCTTACCTCTCCATTCTGTCATCTCGCGTGTTATATCGTGCACCCGTGTTCAAAATTTTAGTATTTTTCCGATTCCGGCAGGTATTGATTCAGTATGTCCTTTTGTGCTTTTGTCAGGTCAGGTTGTATATATTCGTCCATACGTTTTTGTATGAGTTTTGCAGCGCGCTGCCTCAGATCACCGGCTTCTTCAATCAGAAGAGCCGTGTCTCCGCCGGCGCGGTTGAACAGCTTCGTCAAATGGTGCTCTCTTCTGTACTCCTTGGGTGTTTTACCCGATAAGAAGCTTCCCAAAGGACCTGCCTTTGCGATTTGCTCTACTAATGCATCACCCTTGACTTGTGATATATCCATACCCTGATTCATGCGATACAGGTATCTGTTTGCCTCTTCGTCCAAAACGAATTTTTCAAAGCTGGCCACCTGATATGAATGCAGATTTGCTGCGTGATTCAATACGAAATCCGACTTACCTAAATACGTGGTCAGGAGAATTGAAAAGCTTTCCAGACCTGCCTGATAGTCGGGCTTTACAGCGTCAGTCGAAGCCGGGCCGGTCCTTACCGGAAGACCATAGTATCTGCCCAGTGCCAAGGCCCCCATGTGGAACAGCATTGCCTCCGGTGCCCCCGTTGCAATAGATACTTCTTTCATGTCAGTGGCTGTGGATACGTTGCCGTATATTGCCGGAACACCGGGATTTATCAGCTGTGTCAATACGATACCTGCCAACACTGTCGCATTATCCTGTATCAGGGTTCCCATAAGCCCTGCCGGCGAAGTCAGATTTGTCATGGAACATGTAAGTATTGTAACCGGCTGTCCTTCCTCCACAAGTCCCATTATATTTTCCAGGACCTCCTTGGAATAGCCCAAGGGTGACAGGGCACAGCAGTTTGTAAGCAATACGGGTCTGTCCCATATGTCATAAAACTTCTTATAGATCTGAGCGATCTCTTTTGCGGCATCTTTTAAGCTTTGGTTGCGTACGTTCAAACTGTTAACTACATTTCCGTATGTCGGCTTGTCTGAATACTTAAGGCACAGGGCAACTTGAGGTAAGTAGAAGTTGTCCTTGGTTTGATCCAGATCTTCCGTATCGTAGTTTACATTTGTGATAAAATCCGTCACATCGCTGGTATGCTCCAGCTTAATGAATTTGATCACATCTTGTACAGTAGCCGGTCTGTAAACATCATCTTCTGTCAATATATTCGGTGGTCCCAATGCAGCGGCTGTTTTAGGTCTGTATTTCTCCCCTATAGTGATTTTATCTTTGTTGGTTGTAACGGTAAAAGACTTGGGTACAGTCTCAAGTCCTTTTTCCAATAATCCTTCATCGAACTTAACAATGTCACCCTCCACAGTTGCACCATGCTTCTTAAATATCTCCAGTGCTTCCGGAACAGGGAATGCCACGCCGACCTCTTTCAAAACCCTTAATGTGCATTCGTGTATGATTGAAATATCTCGCGGAGAAAAAAACTTGTCATATAATCTTCTGTTCTCATACATCGTATTCTCACCTTTCTCTTCTTTTGAACAAATAGCGATTAGTTACCCCAGGTATGCCGTAGCCGCCGCCTCCAGCACTGAATCCTTTGGCAGTCTTGCCACTTCGACCAGATACCTTACCGGTTTGTGATTCCCGAAAAATTCTGTATACACTTCATTGATTGTGCCGAAATCATTGAAGTCGCTTACGTAGATTTCCATCTTTACTATGTTTTCTTTTTTGCCGCCGCCGGCTTCAACGATTGCAAGCAAGTTGTTAAGAACAAGCAAAGTCGCTTTCTTTACATCGGTTTCAAGTTCTCCTGTTCCCGGAACCAGGGGTATTTGTCCGGAGGTATAGATCGTATCTCCGCACTTCACGCCGTGGGAATAAGGTCCGATAGCTGCCGGCGCCTTGTCGGCGTTAAAAATTTCGATGGACATTTGGAACTCCTTTCTATTCTGCGTACTTAATCAATAGAGCATCGGCCATTTCTACGCCGTCTTCGGTTACGAACAGCGGATTGATGTCCAGCTCTTTAACGACATGTTTTTGTTCAGAAGCCACCCTGCTGATGGAAACGATGAAATCAGTCAAGGCATCCAGCGAATATACTTTGCCGCCTCTGTATCCGTCAAGCAGCTTGAATCCCTTCAGACCTCTTACCATAGCCTCCGCCTGGGCCTTGGATACCGGTGCAGGAGCAAGCTGTACATCCTTGAATATCTCTACGAATACACCGCCCAGACCGACCATGATCATGGGCCCGAACTGCGCATCGCTGTTTACGCCTACGATAAATTCCAGACCGCCCTTCTTCATAGGTGTCACAAGTACTCCGTTGATTTGTGCGTCTTTACATTTTTCCTTCGCATTGGAAATAATGCTGCGGAAAGCCGTGCGAACCTCTTCTTCTGTCTTTATATTCAGTACGACTCCCCCCACATCTGACTTATGCAGGATATCCTTGGAATCGATTTTCAGCACTACGGGGAAGCCCATCTCTCTTGCGGCGGCCACAGCTTCGTCTTCAATGCCGGCTGCTGCTTGCGGTGCTATCTTCACACCGTTTTCCGCAAGGAACATCATGCTGTCATACTCGGAATGGGCTGCACCCGATTTGCCAAGTTCGATTTCGGGGAGGCTGTTAGGCATATCTTCATATTCAAATTTCAAAAACTCGTTGAGTTTGTTTATTATCCTGAAACCGTATATTCCGCTTGGCATTAAGGGACAGCCTGCCTCATACAGTTTTGCCGCATTCTCCCTGTGGCGTGTGTGTTCAATGAAAGGCACCCAGAAAATCGGCTTCTTGTCTTCATCTTTACTTACTATAGAAATTGCTTCCGCAATATAGTTGACCGTTGTGTCAAAAATCTCTTCCGTTATCGTGTACGCAATGGAAATGCAATCCACATTGGGATCCTTGAACAAAATCCGGAAGGCAATGCACAATCTTTCGGTGTCGTATCCTAGCTGGGCCGTCATATCCAAAGGATTGTTGACAGTTGCGTATGAAGGAAGCATTTCCTGCAATTTCCTTCTGGAATCTTCCGAAATATTCGCAAGGCTTACGTTATACTGATCCGCCAGATCTGCAGTCACGCCGGCTTCGCCTCCGGAACAGTTCATGAATACGAACCTGTCCCCTTTCGGATACTCCCTCAAGGTAGCAAAGGTCTTTGCAATCCCATAAAGCTCCTGAAGATCTTCTGCCTCGATCACGCCGTATCTTCTCAAAATTGCCCTGAAAGCCGCATCCGAGCCCGAAAGGCTTCCCGTATGTGAGCTGGCCAATTCTTGGGATCTCTCCGAACGACCTATCTTCAGAATTGCAACGGGCTTCTTGACCTTTGCCGCCTTTTCAAAGGCACGAACCAGGGTACTTGAATTGGCGATTCCCTCAACATAGGCGATTACCACCTTTGTGTCGGGATCGTCAACTAAGAATTCAAGATAATCTTCGACTTTGACATTGGAGCTGTTTCCGGAAGATATCACATAAGAAAAGTTCATCCCCGGCCAGTCCATAGCTGAAAGGCAGATCTGTCCGCTTTGTGAAATCATTCCGATGCTGCCTTTCATGTCTCTTTCTTCAGTCTGGAAGGCAAACAGGAACA
>CAYYHH010000089.1:0-7088 GCA_964471645.1 uncultured Oscillospiraceae bacterium | reverse complement strand
CACCGGCGAAAGCCGAGGTAAGGTTGAAATGGTGAGGTAAGAGCTCACCGGCGGCATGGTAACATGCCGGCCGTGTAAACCCCACCCGGAGCAAGACCAAGTAAGGGAGGTAATTGCCTTTGGGCACAGTACCTGAAAGGCGGCTGCCCGCCGCTTCCCGGAAGGTAGGTCGCTTGAGTCCGTTGGCGACAGCGGGCCTAGACAGATGATCGTCAAATACAGAACCCGGCTTACAGACTTGCTCACACCCATCTATGGATACCTTTGTCCATAGATGTTTTATAATTGGAAAGGATACGAAATGAAACTCATAACTTGGAATGTAAACGGGATCAGGGCGGCTATGGATAAAGGATTCCTGGATTTTGTCTCAGAAGAAGATCCGTACATAATGTGCGTCCAGGAAACTAAAATGCAGGAAGGGCAGGCTGAAGTCCCGTTGGAAGGTTATTTGCAATATTGGAACAGCGCCGCAAAAAAAGGGTATTCGGGAACCGCGTCTTTTGCCAAAGCCGAGCCGTTATCCGTAACTAAAGATATAGATGCTGGAGGCCACGACGATGAGGGAAGGGCTATTACATTGGAATTCGACAATTTCTACTTAGTAAATCAGTATACACCCAATGCTCAGGAAGGGTTGGCACGGATAGATTACAGGATGGAATGGGAAGATGCGTTCAGGAGTTATGTCAAAAAATTAGACAGCGAAAAACCTGTGATCATTTGCGGCGATTTGAATGTGGCTCATAAGGAAATCGATTTGAAGAACCCTAAATCCAACAGGAATAATGCCGGTTTCTCCGATCAGGAAAGGGAGAAATTCGGGCAGCTATTATCCGCCGGATTCACAGACAGCTTTCGCCACCTTTATCCTGATATCGAGGGCGCATATACCTGGTGGACCTATAGATTCAATGCCCGTGCCAACAATGCGGGATGGAGAATCGATTACTTTCTTGTTTCCAATCGTATTAAGGACAAAATTAACGATGTGATTATTCGCAGTGATGTCTATGGCAGCGATCATTGTCCCGTCGTAATAGATATTGAAATTTAAATGTTGCCGCAAACCGTGAAAGGTGCTATTGAAATTTAAATGTTGCTGCAAACCGTGAAAGATTAGTGCAAACCGTGAGAGGTTAGTGCAAACCATGAAAGGTTAGTGCAAACCGTGAAAGATTAGTGCAAACCGTGAAAGGTTGCAGCAAACCGCAACCGCAAAAGGTTCCTGTAAATGGGAACCTTTTTTTCTTATGTCCGTCTTACCTAAGAGCTGAGGAAAGAACCGTTTTGTGCAAGGATAATCGTTCTGAAAGAAAGGAGAAGTGTTGTGAAAAAGATAATATGTTTTGCATTGACAGCATGTCTTGGAATAGTTTTGGCTATTCCCTCTTATGCCGGAAATGAGGAGGGGAAAGAACTGGAGCAGGCTATACTATCTGTGAAGGCCGTGGCCGATATACCGGACAATTACACGGATTTCTCATATTATTCATACGAGCAGGAAAGCGATTGGGGCAAGGGCACCGTCTGGAACCTGAATTGGGCCGATAAAGATTACAAATCTTTTATCAGCGCATCGGTAGATTGGAAGGGAAACTTGCTGAGCTTTGAGAACTATAAGAAAATCGATGAAAAGGGCCTGGCCAGATTTACCAGGGAACAGGCATCGATTTCTGCGAAGGCCTTTATTAAAAAAGCCTTGCCTGAACATGCGGTAAGTTTTAAAGAGACCGATATTGATAACAGCCTTCAGGATAACTACAGACATACTTTTCGTTACAAGTATTTCCACGAAGGCATACCGCTGAATTTTGCATATATTACCATATGGGTGAATAAATATTCAGGTGAGGTCGAGTCTTTTTCCGGGTTGAGCGGGGGATTCAGCCTGCCTGATCTGCCAAAGCCGTAAGGTTTGATAGGAATCGATAAGGCCAGGTCTGACTTCCTGGAAAAGATCGGGTTGAAAATGATATACAAGTCAAATTACTCTTACAAAGATAATAAGCTGTCAGTATTTCCCGCATATATTATTAAAGAGAACAACAAAGCGATAGATGCCCGCTCCGGTGAAGCGGTGGATATTTATTGGGGCAGATACGAGATCTACAGGGAGGGGTTAAATGCCAAGGCGGCAGCCGATGGCGCCGGAGGCATGGGTGAATCCGAAATGCAGAACCTGACCAAAGAAGAGATCGAAGCTATTGAAAAACTGGGCGGCCTTTTGAGCAAGCAGGAGGCTATTCTTAAATTCAACGAGCAGGTACCGATAAAAATCAATTCTGAAAATATAAAAAATGCTTCACTGCGCAAGGATTTTATAGATCAGGACAAATATGTCTGGGAGCTTGGATCCGACAATATTTATGGATCCGTCAACGGGCGCACAGGTGAACTTCTCAGCTATAGCAACTACGCAGCCGCCGACGAGGGCAAACGGGACGTGTCTGAAAATGATGCAAAAAAAATTGCCGAGACTTTTCTTATGAAGACGGTGCCGGCAAAATTCTCTGAAAGTGTTTATAGCACAAGCGGTAATAATTATGTTGTGTTGAACAAAGATGAAAAGCCTGAAGCATACACTTTCTACTATTACAGGGTGGTAAACGGAATTGAATTTGTTGACAACGGGCTCAGAGTCACGGTAAACAGAAAAAGCGGAAATATAACCCATTACAACAATAACTGGTATGAAAAAACAAGCTTCCCTTCCTTGGAAAAGGCAAAGGCGGATGTGGAAATCATGGCGAAAATCACTGAGAAATATTCCTTCGGCACATCCTACGTGTTTGTCGGCGAAAAGCTTAAGACAGGTTTGGTGTATGGTTTTGAGGACGAGGTGGGAACGGCGTACTTTGATCCCTTCACCGGTATGAGGGTTAATTCTGACGGTACAGTCTACGAGGAAATACAGATACCGAAGTATTCTGATATAAAGGATCATTGGAGTCGAACGATTGCAGAGGAACTGAAGGCAAATGGGTATTATCTGAAAACAGATCTTTTCAAACCGGATGAGGCCATAACGCAATTGAATTTTTTCCAATACCTTTTTACACCGGAAATGAAATATTACAACGAGGAAGAACTGTACAGAATGCTTGAAAACCGGAATATTATTAAGGAAGGCGAGAAAGCACCAAATTCAAAGCTGGCCAGACAGGACGCGGCTAAATTCCTGATAAGATATTTAGGGCTTGGGCTTGCCGGCGAATACCCGGAAATATACAGCAACAAATTCAAGGACAAAGTAGCAGATCAATACAAGGGTTACGCCATGCTCAGCTACGGTCTCGGCGTAATGCGGGGAGATGATAAGGGGAATTTTAACGGAACGGGAATAATGACAAATGCGGAGGCGGCGGTTGCTATTATGAACGCATTGAAAATGAAATAGAATTTAATTTAGAAAAACCGAAAAAATATTTACATTTAAAGCCGGATTTTTATGTTTTGCGCGAGGGCCGCAAAGATCATAATAATTGCGGCTTTATTTTTTACAGTAAAAATATTTCCCTCGAAAACCGGGCTTTCACTGCTTTGGCTTTAACTAAAGGCCAAGCCTTTTAACCAGGTGCGAACTGTTACTCCCGGTGTAAGCATATATATATGTAGAAACTTGTTTACAGTGAATGCATCACATGCTATAATTAACCCTATCAAAATCAGGAGGCCGCGACGTTTATGAAATTGGGCATCGATATTGGGTCCACTACAATTAAACTGATTCTGTTGGATTCGGAAGATAACATTTTGTACAAAAGGTATGAAAGGCACATGTCCAATGTGTATGAAAAATTTGCGGAAATGCTTCAGGAACTGGCCACAAATTTTTCTGACATGCACTGTACGATTACCATTACCGGATCAGGAGGCTTAGCACTGTCGGATTTACTTGAATTGCCGTTTGAGCAAGAAGTCATATCCTGTAGCGCAGCTATCGAAAAATTCATACCTCATACCGATGTTGCGATAGAATTGGGTGGAGAAGACGCTAAGATTACCTTTTACGGTCCCACCGTCGAACAGAGAATGAACGGGACCTGTGCCGGGGGTACGGGAGCATTTATCGACCAGATGGCCGTTTTGCTTTCAACCGATGCCGCAGGTCTGAACGAGAGCGCAAAAAAACATAAGGTCATCTACCCGATTGCCGCCCGTTGCGGTGTTTTTGCGAAGACAGACATTCAACCGCTGATCAATGAGGGGGCTGATGTCGCGGATCTTTCGGCATCGATTTTTCAAGCCGTCGTCAAGCAAACAATAAGCGGGCTGGCTTGCGGACGAACGATTAAAGGCAACGTTGCCTTCCTTGGCGGCCCTTTGGCTTTTTTATCCGAGCTGCGGGGGCGTTTTATAGAAACCTTGGAATTGGGCCGGAATCAGGTGATACTACCGGAGAACTCCGAATACTTTGTCGCCATCGGAGCGGCCTTGCTTTCAGAAAAGAATAAAACCGGTGCTCTCAGAACTGTGATAAATCGTCTTAAGAGGACTGATGAAACTAAGTTGAACTTCAGCAGGCATTTACCGCCGCTATTTAAGGATAAGGCTGATTATGCAGATTTTATTGGGCGTCACGAAAGGGATAAAATCGGAAAAAGGCCGATCTCCGAGGCAAGGGGCGGCCTGTTTTTGGGGATTGACGCCGGTTCGACTACAACAAAGGCGGCCCTGATCGACGGTGAAAAATATTTGCTTTATTCTTTCTACAAAAATAATGAGGGCAAACCCTTTGAAATCGTATTAGAGATGCTTCGTGAGCTGTACGGTCTGCTTCCGAAAGATGCTTATATAGGCAAATCAACCGTTACAGGTTATGGCGAAGGATTGATACGCGCCGCTTTTTCTGTCGATTTAGGCGAAATAGAAACCATGGCCCACTATAAGGCTGCAGAAGAATTCCAACCGGGTGTCGATTTTATTTTAGATATCGGCGGGCAGGATATGAAGTGCATGAAAATCAAGGATAACGCCATTTACAGCATAATGCTCAACGAGGCATGTTCATCAGGTTGCGGTTCATTTCTTGAAACATATGCAAAATCCTTGAATATGGATGTTGCGTCTTTTGCGAAAGAAGCCTTATTCGCAGCAAATCCTGTGGATCTCGGTACCAGGTGCACGGTTTTCATGAATTCCAAGGTCAAACAGGCACAAAAAGAGGGAGCAACTATCGGTGATATATCTGCAGGTTTATCTTATTCCGTGATCAGAAATGCTTTATATAAGGTCATAAAGCTTCGGAATCCCGAAGATGCAGGGGAAAAGGTCGTAGTACAAGGCGGCACATTTCTCAATGATGCCGTGCTCAGGAGCATAGAAAACATTGTAGGCAAAGAGGTAATACGCCCGGACATAGCGGGAATAATGGGTGCATACGGCGCGGCATTGATAGCCCTTAACGGCCATTCGCCGGGACAGCGATCGGCTATAACATCAGCCGAAAAGCTCGATGCTTTTACTGTGGACAATTCAAATACAAGATGTAAAGGCTGCGAGAACAACTGTTTGCTCACGGTCAATAAATTCAATGACGGAAGCCGATTCATAACCGGCAACCGATGCGAAAAAGGAGAGGGCAAAGAAACCTCGGATCACCGGCTGCCGAATTTATTCGATTATAAATTCAAACGGCTTTTCCAATATGTGCCCCTTGACAAAAATGAGGCAATACGTGGGGAAATAGGTATTCCAAGGGTTTTAAACATGTATGAAAACTATCCGTTCTGGTTTACTTTCTTCACCGATCTTGGATTCCGGGTGGTTCTCTCCCCCGTCTCTTCCAAAGCCTTGTATGATTTGGGTATGGAAACTATCGCATCGGATACGGCATGCTATCCTGCCAAACTGGTACACGGTCATATTAAGTGGTTGGCACAACAAGGGGTTAAGAAAATATTTTATCCATGTATCAACCACGAGGTCATAGAAGACGGGACTGCACCAAACCACTACAATTGCCCTATAGTAGCCACGTATCCTGAAGTTATATCGGGCAATATGAACGATTTGCTGCACGATTATGATGTGCAGTTTATGCATCCTTTTTTGCCTTACGACAATGACGCCCGTCTGGTCAGGAGGCTCTATGAGCTTCTTGAAGGCCTTGGAGTCACCAAAAATGAAATCAAAGCGGCTGTTTTAAAAGGCAGATCAGAAGACAGTGCTTTTAAGAGTGAAATCAGGAATCAGGGAGAGCTGACGCTGAATCTTATAAAGACTCTGGGAATAAAAGGGGTGATTTTGGCCGGCAGGCCCTATCACCTGGATCCGGAGGTCAATCACGGCATCGACAAAATGATCAATTCATACGGCATGGCAGTACTTACCGAAGATTCCGTGAGCCACCTTGCAGATTTCAAAAGGCCGATCAGGGTTCTGGATCAGTGGATGTATCATTCAAGATTATATAAGGCCGCTGAAGTCGCAGGTGATAACGAAGATATTGAATTGGTGCAATTGAACTCATTCGGGTGCGGAATCGATGCGGTAACTACCGAGCAGGTTGAAGAACTTTTGAGCAACAGAAACAAGCTTTATACAGTGTTAAAAATAGATGAGGGTTCAAATCTGGGGGCTGCCAGGATCAGGATACGTTCCCTGAAGGCAGCAATGGCGGAGAGAAGCAAAAATCATATAAAGCCTCAACCCTTTAACAAGGCTTTCGAGCGGACAGTGTTCACAAAAGATATGCAGTATGATTACACCTTATTGATTCCACAGATGTCGCCGATCCACTTTCAGTTTATTGAAACTGCACTGCACGAGGAGGGTTACAAGGCTGTACTTATGCCCTCCGTAGATAAGAATGCAGTGGAGGAGGGGCTCAGGTACGTAAACAACGACGCCTGCTATCCGACTATAGTTGCGTTGGGCCAAATCATAAGTGAACTCAAATCCGGTAAATATGATCTCAATAAGACTGCCGTGGTGCTTTCCCAGACAGGTGGTCAGTGCAGAGCCAGCAACTATATAGCCCTTTTGAGGAAGGCGCTTGTTGATTTGAACATGGAGCAAGTTCCGGTAATTTCATTCAGTTGGACCGGGTTGGAGAAAAATCCGGGTTTTCCGCTTACGCCGAG
>CAYYHH010000088.1:0-7108 GCA_964471645.1 uncultured Oscillospiraceae bacterium | reverse complement strand
ACATATTTTCCTACTTTCCCATTGTAAAATATCACCAATAAGTATAGTATGTTATTAAAGCCACAGTGCTTTTAACAAATTGTTGCCACTATCTGTGATTCTATTGTTGGATCAAAATAATTAAACGGAGGAGATAGAATGAAAAAAATCCTAAGCAGGCTGCTTGTTACAGTAATGATCCTTGCATTGTGCATGTCGGGGGCAGCCGTTGCGTTTGCTGCTGATTCTGCATCTGCCGCGGATCCCGGGATACGCGTCCAGTATAACGGTGAAAACATCGTATTTACCGATGCGGTACCAAAGATTGTCAATTCCAGAACAGTAGTGCCTTTCAGGCAAATATTAGAAACCATGGGGGCACAGGTCTCCTACGATGAAACTACTAAAACCGTTGTTGCCGTAAAGGACGATATGCAGTTTTCTTTTGTTATCGGGGGAACCGACATAACAATTGTCCGGGATGGCAACACAACAGTTAATAAAATGGATGTGGCACCTTTCATTGACGCGAAAACAGGGCGCACTTACGTCCCCGCCAGGTTTATGGCTGAAAGTATGAATTACAGTGTTACGTGATTTCTCAATAGTGTCGAGATTGCTCACAACAGATGTAGATCCCGAAAAAACTTACAAAACCAACGGATCTTTCCTGATTGATATGTCTTCATATCTGGTTTTCGGCTTGGATGACCTGGACTTTAAAGTGTCCGGTGACATAACCGGAATTCAACATAAAACCAAGGCCGACATGGTCATTAATCTGGTGTTTAATTTCGATAATTTACTTTCCAAAATGCCTGCCGAGGCAAAAGATCAAGTAAAACCGATTTTTGATATGATGAAAAATTCCAATATGAAGTTCAAAATGAATGGTGAAAATGGGGATATGTATATGAGTTCCCCTCTCTTCGGGCTAGTGGATTCTTCAATTGATTCTAACACCTGGTTCAAGATGAACATGTATGAAACATATGATCAGATGGGTATAGATCTGAGACCACTTATGGATTATAGCAATCAATCTCAGCAAAGCCTTTCCAAGATGTTGGAGATGGCAATATTGAGCATGAACACCGGCGACGTGGAAAGCTACAACAATATGAAGATTGCCTATACCTTTATAAAGAATCTTATCGGTAATGAAGCGTTTAAAACCTCTTCTTCAGGCTCAATTACAACGCACTCACTTCAGTTAGACAAAAATAAAATTATTGATGCCGTCACTAAAACCTCATTGGAAGCGGGGCTTAAAATCGATGCTGCCGATGTAGCATATTTCAAAGAAGCAATCAATAAAATCAGCCTGAAAACCGATATAACGATAAAGGAAAAGGACGACAAGCTTTATACCTATAATATGAGCGGCAGTTTCTCCTTTGACGAATTGAAGATGTCCTTTAACATGTCGGGCGATGCATTCAGTTCAAAGGTTGCTATGGATTTCGATTATCCATCCATGGCCAGTATGACAATCAAGGCAGATTCTAAATACACCGAAACATCAGAGGCAGTGGATTTAACTCTTCCTGCCGGCGCCAAGGTTTTAGATTACAACACATATCTCATGATGCCCACACTATAATCATGAACCAAAACCATAAATCTGAATTATAGACCAAAACCACAGACTTGAATCATAAACCAAAAACATAATCATAAATCGAAAGATTAACCCGCCTTCGCGGCGGGTTTTTCTATGGCTTTGGTTCAGTCACCGGTCATCCATCTTTTTTAAATAGAACTCCTTTATACAATTAAAGCTGTCCTTACTTAAATTATGCTCAATTTTACATGCATCTTCCTTGGCAACTTCCTCACTGACTCCTAAATCCATTAGAATCTTTGTCAGAAGAATATGACGTTCATATACCGACTTGGATATTTTCAATCCCACATCAGTAAGTGTTATATGTCCACAGCTATCAATATCTATTAAATCGCTTTCCCTTAATTGTTTCATCATAATACTGATAGTTGGCTTTGAATAACCCATCTCATTGGCCACATCGATGGATCTGACGTGTTCATTTTTTTTAGAAAGAATCAATATGGTTTCCAGATAATTTTCTATGGTTTCACCGACCTGCATCTTCGTTCACCTCCTGGCGGACGTATCTTATTAACCTTTGAATAGTGCAGTTCACTCAGTATAATTAAAGCATATCTTTATTAGAACAAAGGGAACGGTACAATTTATTTACAGGAAAAACCTTGATGACGCCCTGAATACTGATCAAGACCATTCCAAATCAACGTTTAAATATTGACCGCGTGAACATTAACTTTATAATAACATAAATCTTAAAAGAAACAAAATATCAGTTGACAAAAGAGTTAGCTTAAGCTAACATTTAGTTAGGACACACTAACTTCATCCGATTCATCGGGTGTTTGTTACCAAAACAAATAGCAAGGCGGTGGACAATATGACAAAGAATTTGAATACCCTGGGCAAGGGCGATGGAGGCAAAGTCAGCGGAATTGACGCAGGCAGATGCGCTACGAAAAGGCTATACGAAATGGGCTTTAATACAGGGGCCCCGATAAAGATAATTAAAAATGATTCCGGCCCCATTATAGTCAGTCTGAACGGAAACAAGGTGGCTCTCGGCCGCGGGCTGGCAAGCAAAATAATGCTCGAATGCAGATAGGAGATTCTATAGATGGCAAATAAAAAAATAGCATTAGTAGGGAATCCCAACAGCGGCAAAACTACCTTCTTTAATTCCTTGACAGGTTCAAACCAACACGTGGGCAATTGGCCGGGTGTAACTGTCGAGAAAAAGGAAGGTAAGTTTTCTTATGGCGGAGTGGAATACAATGTAGTGGATCTGCCGGGTACATATAGTTTGGGGGCGTTTTCCGAAGATGAAGTAGTAGCCAGGGATTTCATACTTACCGGAGATGCGGATATAATCATTAATGTCGTTGATGCCGGCAATATCGAAAGAAATCTGTATCTGACCACTCAATTGCTGGAGATGGGCAAGAAAATAATCATAGCTTTAAACATGATCGACGAGGCTGAAAAAAGAAATATAAGCTTTAACATCAGTGAAATGGAAAATGCATTAGGCGCACCCGTGATTCCCACTATTGCCTCAAAAGGTGTCGGAAAAGAGCAAATGATGAAAGCCATTGCTCAAATGCTAAGTGAGAATAAAAACGGTATAAGTCCTTTAATATATACCGGTACAGCGGAGCACCACATAGAGCACATTAAAAACATTTTATCAGGACACAATTTACCCTACCCTTTTGAATGGACTGCAGTGAAAATTGTTGAAGGAGACCCGGAAATCCTGAAAAGGCTTATAGAGTTCGGTGTTGACTCAGAAGTAATAAAAGAAATCGAAGATTTTAACAAGTACCATACCAGCGGAAGCTTTGAGCTGGATGTGGTTGACTCAAGGTACATGTTTGCCCACAGTGTTGCCGAAAGATCCGTTATCAGACCAATTTCAGATATAGTGACTCTTACAGATAGAATTGACAGGATCATTACCAATAAATTTTTAGGCGTACCGGTTTTCGCCGCCATAATGCTCCTAGTCTTTCAGCTTACCTTCGCAATAGGCGAAGAATTGTTGGGAGGGTTAGCTGCCGATTTGATAGGTGGCTTTGGCGATTTATTGCAAACGGTCCTGATATATATCAATGCCCCCCAATGGTTAATCTCCTTTGTAATTGACGGAGCCATAAACGGCGTTGGAGCGGTAATTGAGTTTGTGCCGTTAATTACGGTACTGTACCTGCTCCTGGGATTGCTTGAAGACAGCGGATACATGGCCAGAGCGGCCTATGTATGGGACGATTTAATGAGGCGGTTCGGCCTGCAGGGAAAGGCCTTCATATCCATGATAATCGGTTTTGGCTGCAATGTGCCGGGCATCATGTCCGCAAGAACTATGGATAATAAAAAGGACAGAATGATAACCATGCTTATCAATCCGTTTATGTCATGCGGTGCCAAGCTGCCGATTTATTCCGTATTTATAGGCGCTTTCTTTACAAGGCATGGGGGGATTGTATTGTTCGCCATATACACTTTGGGAATAGTTATGGCGTTGGTTATGGCAAAGATATTCAACAAAACTCTATTTAAAGGTGAATCTTCATATTTCATAATGGAGCTGCCGCCATATAGAATTCCTACCGCAAAGAATGTTTTGAGAAATATGTGGGACAACGTATCCGGATTCGTTAAAAGAGCAGGAACTATAATTTTCATTGTAGTCACTTTGCTTTGGGTGCTGGCGGTACTGCCCGCTTCAGCGGAGCCCTACAGTCAGCTGAGCATATTGGGGCGGATAGGAACCTTCTTGTCGCCTATATTTAAACCCGCCGGCTTCGGGACATGGCAGGAATCTGTAGCTCTTTTTGCAGGAATTCCGGCCAAGGAAGCTGTCGTCGGGACCTTGGGAATGTTGTATGCTGGTCAGTATCTTGAGGAGGGTGCCATTTTAGTAGAGGCCATTAAGCTTCATTTTACTTCTCTGACCGCTGTATCCTACATGGTCATGGTCTTGCTGTACACTCCCTGCGCAGCGACGCTGGGAATTATCGGCAAAGAAACAAAGTCCGTCAAATGGCCGGTCTTCATGGCGCTGTACACGTTCGCCATCGCCTGGCTCATGGCTGTCATAGTATACCAGGTAGGAAGTCTTTTGGGCTTAGGTTGAGAATTCCGGTCAGGAAGTCTTATGGGACCGGGTTGAGAATTGAGGTGATATTATGCTAAGGAATATGCTTGCTATTATAAAAAGGGATGGTTACATTTCACGCACAAGTTTGGCTGAGGAATTAAAAGTACAGGAATGCATGGTCGATGAGGGAATCGATCAACTGCTGAGGATGGGGTATCTGATCAAGGAAGAGACAGGTGAGAATTGTTCAGTGACCTGTGCAAAGTGCCCCTTTACCAAAACCTGCCGCAAAGATATATTGACTACTTATGTAATGGCAACTGAAAAAGGGGATTAGACAAATCAATATCTTTTCCCCTTTTACAAACCTGATACTTTCTCAGCCCTGTTCTGACAGAAGAGCCGCCGTCAAATCCATGGGATCCATGACTTTGTCGTTTTTATATACCCTCATATTTCCCGATGATATCTCATCAATAAGCATAACGCCGCCGGCCGTTTCCTTGCCAAATTCCAATTTTATATCGTACAGCTCCAACCCCTTGCTCGCAAGGACATCACTGATCAAAGCAGTAATTTTACGTGTGCTCTTTTTTATTTCCCCATACTGTTGTGCTGACATGATGCCCAGCGTCTCCAGGCCTTCCATTGTAATCAGCGGATCACCTCTTTCATCGTCCTTCAGTGTGGTTTCCACGTATGCGTCCAGTTTATCCCCCTCATTCACATATGCCCCATAGCGACGCAAAAAACTCCCTACCGCCTTGTAACGGCAAATTACCTCCAGACCCTTGCCGAAAAATTCCGCCTCTTTTACGTCCATGGTTCCATCCTCAATGTCGGCACTTATATAATGGGTTTTGATCCCCGCATTGTTGAGCATTTCAAAGAACATGACCGATACCATGAGATTCGCTTTTCCCATTCCCTCTATTGTAAGGCCTACCGTATTTGCCCCCGGATCGAAAACCCCATTTTCCCCTGTCACGTCATCTTTAAACCTCAGGCGAAAATTGCCGTTGTCCAGGGCGTAAACATCCTTTGTTTTGCCTTCGTATACCTTCCTCATGTCGATCTCCTCGCGTTTCTGTGTTTTACTTTTTTATCTTCGTGTTGAACATTTTATCTTCGTGTTAAGCGATCCCGGTAATATCCTTCTGACAGATATAAGGCGGCCACCGGGTTGTGACCCGTCACTCTGTCCTTTACAACCAAATATGTAATGGGTAAGTTGCAATGCCTCATAAAAAGCGTGTCGTGACCGACACACAGACCCATCACTATGGCCAATTGACATCCCGCCTTTTCCAAAGCGGCAGCCTGACCTATTGGATTGCATATAGCCTCATATCCCGGATCCAGCTTCCATTGGCTCATATCCATTTCTTCCTTTGTGATTTGAGAACATTTACAACAGATCGTATCTATGTGGAAACCGTTAGATTTAAAAACGTTTGCAGCAAGTGCCGCCTCTTTAGAAAAACCGACACAATGAGCGATCCCCAGTTTTTTATAACCCATGTGCTCGGCAAAATCCATTATTTCCTCAACTCTGGTTCGTTTACAATATCCTTCAAATTCCGTTCTGCCTGCTTGCCTGGCGATTTCTTTATTATCTCCCGCATTATATTTAGCAAGACTTTCTTCGCGTAATTCTGCGTCTTTGCACGGACAATTTGAAGGCGCTTTTTCTATCTCCCCGGTTTCACATATTTTTTTTGTACAATGGCTGCAAGTATACATGGCGTCCTCCTGTTCACTGCCGTTGATCCTACAAAGCAACTAAGCAAATAAAGTATAATATACACATTAACTCACGCTCGGTTAATCTGCAACACCTAAATTATATCACAATCTAACGTTTTACGCCGTCGCCCGGCCGGTTAATTTTGATATTCGATCTCAAACCTTTCATATGGTAATCATGGAAAAAACTAAGTCATATCTCTTAATCGAATTTTATGATAAAATATTTATTCAGATACTGACTCAGGAAGGACAATTCATCGTGACTATTATCAAAAAATATTGGATCGGCATAGCATTATGTCTGGCTATCGCCATACCGGCCAGGTATTTGGGACAGATTTTCCCTCTGATAGGCGGACCTGTGTTTTCAATAGCTATCGGAGCGCTGACAGCGGGATTTATTAAAAATCGTGAGAAGATAAACCCCGGTATAGCTTTTACATCAAAAAAAATCCTGCAATATGCGGTTATTCTGTTAGGCTTTGGAATGAACTTTTCAGTTATAATCTCAACCGGGCTGCGCTCCCTTCCCATTATACTTGCTACGATCGGAACAGCATTGCTTATTGCATTCCTGATTTTTAAAACCTTTAAAATGCCTGCGAACATTTCCATCCTTGTGGGTGTGGGTTCATCGATTTGCGGGGGTTCCGCAATTGCGGCAACGGCCCCTGTCATCGGGGCTGACGATGAGGAGATTGCCCAATCTATTT
>CAYYHH010000087.1:0-7114 GCA_964471645.1 uncultured Oscillospiraceae bacterium | reverse complement strand
CAGGGCAGGGACATTTACGGTGCCGGGTGACGGAGCCATAGATTTTGAACCGATTTTTCAATTGCTGAAGGACAAAGGCTACGAGGGATGGATGGTGGTCGAGGCTGAGCAGGACCCGGCAAAGGCCAACCCGCTGGAATATGCGTTAAAAGCCCGCAACTATATAAAGGAAAAGGCCGGGATATAGCCGATATAGCGGTATTCAGAAAGGGAGAAAACCATGGAGAACAAACTGAATTTAGGCATAATAGGGGTTGGAAGGATAGGGAAAGTGCATACCATGAGCATTAAAAACTATCTTCCCCATGTTAAAATCAAAGCAATTACAGACATAGATAATAATCAGGCTGAGGCATGGGCCGCGGAGGCCGGTATTGAGATAGTTTACGAAAGCTATCAGGAATTGTTGGCGGATCCTGAAATCGACGGCGTATTAGTATGCTCTTCTACAAATACTCATGCAGAAATTTCTATTGCGGCAGCTGAGGCAGGCAAGCATATTTTCTGTGAGAAGCCGGTTGATCTTTCAATAGAAAAAGTTGAAGCAGTTATCAAGGCGGCCAAAGATGCGGGCGTTAAGCTTCAGATAGGATTCAACCGCAGATTTGATCACAATTTCCGTAAAGTTAAGGAGCTTATTAACGACAAAGTTATCGGCGACTTGCATATATTGAAAATCACGTCCAGGGATCCGGCTCCGCCTCCGATGGAATATGTCAAGGTATCCGGAGGTATCTTCATGGACATGACAATCCATGATTTCGATATGTCCCGGTTTATGACCGGCAGTGAGGCGGATGAAATATACGTAGCCGGCGCGGTCATGGTCGATCCCGCCATCGGAGAAGCGGGCGATATAGACACGGCACTGGTAACGATAAAATTTGAAAACGGCGTAATATGCAACATTGACAACTCCAGAAAGGCTGCCTACGGCTATGATCAGAGAATAGAAGCTTTCGGGTCCAAGGGCAAGGCGGAAACCGCCAATGACCTTCCTTCGACGGCTGTCTGGAGCACAGAAGAAGGTGTTTTCAGCGAAAAGCCACTATACTTCTTTTTAGAAAGATACATGGATTCTTTTGCAGAAGAAATCAAGCAGTTTGTAGAAGCGATAACAGAAGATAAAGATACTCCCGTCACGGGGTTCGATGGCCTGCAGCCGATCAAAATGGGAATGGCGGCGAAGAAATCATTGGAGCTGGGCAGACCGGTGAAGTTGTCAGAGATTTAACGGGTGACAATATGACGGGAATAAAGGATGTTGCAAAGAGGGCCGGGGTATCCATTGCAACAGTTTCCAACGTGATAAATAAGAGAAAACCGGTCAGCGCGGAACTTCAGGATCGTGTATATGAAGCTATAAGGGCTCTGAATTACGAAGTGAATCCGGTTGGCAGAGGGCTTAAAAGCAACAGAACCAACCAGATAGGAGTATTAGTGCCATCTTTCAACCAGGTGTATTTTCCCGCTATCCTCAAAGGTATCCATGAAGCCGGAAGGAGGTACGGATTTCAGCTGCTGGTATTTGAGACGGGGGGAAACATCGAGAGGGAAAGGGAACAAGTGAGATTCCTCAAGCATGCCTGGATCGACGGCATCGTGTTGGCCTCGCTCGCCGACAATGAAAACATTTCCGAAAGGGAGTATATCCGTTCCCTTGGTCACAGTAAAAACAGGCGCAAAATCATCCCTGTGGTCACCCTTGAAAACTCTCTTGATCCGGGACTGGATGCTGTTATCGTCGATAATGAGAAGGCAGCAAGTCAGGCGGTATCCCATCTGTTGGATACAGGTCACAGGAAAATTGCTCATATAGCCGGTCCTGACCGGTTTCAGATAGGCAGATGCCGCCGAATAGGTTATCGGGACACTTTACAAAAGGCAGGCATAACGGCAGACCCCGAGTTAATTACAGAGGGAGATTACAGCCCGGTCAGCGGATATGAATGCATGGAACAGCTGCTTATGCGAGGCAAGGACTTTACGGCGGTTTTCGTTGCCAACGACCAGATGGCCATAGGGTCTATGAGGGCATTGATGGACAGCGGAAAGCGGATTCCGGAAGACGTTGCCGTAATAGGCATAGACAACAATTTCCCATCGACTCTGGTATCGCCCTCTTTGTCCAGCGTAAATGTTCCAAAATATGAAATGGGATTTCAGGCAATGGAGCTCCTGGCGGAAAGGCTGGATGATCCCGCAAAGGATCCCGAGATTAGAATTTTAGAAACGGAGCTTATAGTGCGCAAGTCTACCAGCAGCGAAGGGGACGACCAGTGGAATCTGTGCAATTGGTAGCGATTTAAAAGAAAACCGAACCCTGCATTGGATTGCGGGATCCGGTTTTTTATTTAAAATGATTTATTTCATGAATACTGTTGTTTGTTTATCCACTGCTTCTTTGGCGGCAAAAGCCCATTCAACAGCTTTATAACCATCCATCAGATTTACTATAGGTTTTCTGCAATGCTGTATGCAATCGGTGAAATGCTGCAATTCTGCGGCAAAAGTGGGCTCCCAGAATGAGAAGAAATCCTTCATATACTCCGCCTGCACTCCGTTCCTGTTAAACGAAACAACTCTGTTTTTGCTTGGGGTCACACCCATCTTGAGCATGCCCTCAGTACCTAAAATTTCATATTCGATGTGATACCCATGGGCGGAATTTCTGGACGTCTCTAAAAAGCCCATTACGCCGTTTTTGAACCTGATGGAAATAATGCAGTTGTCTATATCGCCTACCTTGTCAAGTCCTTCATAGCCATAGGCACCACCCATTCCATAGACGGTTTCCGCATCGGACCCTATAAGCCACCTTGCCACGTCGTAATCGTGGGTGAGCATGTCAAATACAAGGCCGCCGCTGGTCGGGCTGAAGCGGATCAAGTTTTCGGTCTGCCAGATTGGATCCCGGTTTGCCAGCTTTATTAGAATAGGCGTCCCTATGAATCCCTCGTCTATTTTTTTCTTGATTTCCTGCATTGAATCATCAAAGCGCCTGTTATATCCGATTTGAAAGATTTCAACGCCGTTTCTGTCGCAGGCTTCTTTGATCTGGTCAATCTCTCCTAAGGACATACCCAGGGGCTTTTCGCAGTAAATGTTCTTGACTCCGGAATTGGCAGCATCGATTATCATCCTTGCATGGAAGGTCGAGTTGGAAGCTATGACTATGCCGTCCAATTGCTTGTCCGAAAACAATTCCATATAATCAGTGGTTCCGTATTTAGGGCCCATTTCGTTCATTACCGAATCGACTTCTTCTTGGATTGAACTGCATACTGCCGTCAATTCCGCATTGATAATATTATAATTGATATTTGCTGCATGATTCCTGCCCAGCCGTCCCAAACCCACAATACCTAACTTAACTTTCTCCATTGCGTTCTCCTCCGAATTATTAATAATAATCTGACTAAGCCCTTGACTATGGTTGTGTATTATTATCCGTTGAGTGTTCATAGTGGGCATATAGTTGTACTATTTATTGTTTTGAGTTCTGTTCATTTGTAACAGCTCAATATCCCATTCATCCAGCCGGCTAAGGCCTGTTCCGAATCGGGAAGCGGAAGGCATTCCGCGCTGATACAACCTTTATAATCGATTTCATTTAAAGCGGCAACGATTTTTTTCAGGGGGATATGCCCTGCTCCGGCAAACAGACGATTATTGTCTGCAATGTGCACATATCCTAAAAGCTCTTTGCTGTCAATGAATGCTTCCACCGGATCAGACTCTTCAATGTTCATATGAAATGTATCCAAGAGCAGCTTTGTGTTTGGTAACCGGTAATTTTGAATAAATTCAACAGTCTCTTTAGCGGTATTCAAATAATTGTTCTCATATCTGTTTATTGCCTCGAATACTAACCCTACACCTTTGTCTTCGGCGTATAAGGCTACTTCCTTTGTGGATCCGGCAAGGATTTCCAAGGCCTCTTCTTTTTTGTCGGGTGCCGGGAGATTTCCACGAATACATCCGAGTATAACCGCAGCCCTATAGGGGGCGGCGGCGTCCACAAACGATTTAAGCCTTTCCACGGCTTTTTGCCTTCTATGAGGGTCATCATCGATAAGATTTAAGCCCTCATACACGTAAGCTCTTCCTGTGGCAAAAGCAGCGATTTTCATCATGTGCCTGTCGCAGGAATCCGATATGGCCGAAATGGGAATCTGAAAAGGGTCTGCCCAATGCAGCTCCAAAGCATTGAAGCCTAAAGAAGCGGCTTTTCCTATCCACTGCCCCGGCTCGCCGCCCATTATCACAGGGGACAAAGGGTTAAGCTCGTCCGCCAGGGTAGCTACAAGCTGAATATCCTTCGGTATGTAGTTACCTGGTTTCATTTTTAATCCTCCTGAGTCCTAATGTTTCTAAATGCCTGCCTATGTGCTTTGCCAGGCTGGCGGTGTAAGCTTCTTTGTGTTGTTGCAGCGCACGGTAAATATCTTTTTTCATCTCTTGATCTTCCAACATAAAACCATATGTTATATGCATAAGCTGCCTGCCCCCATCGTTTTCCAGATAAGCCGGCAAATCCTCATCGGCGGTTAGCTCCAATGCGGTAATATGGGAAACCTGCGAAGAAACATTATAGAATTTTTTGGCTTCTTCAAAATGTTCGAGGGCTTTTCTGTGCATACGCCTATATAATACAGGGTCATGCTCCGCTATGATACGTACCGCCTCAAGCCAACTTGTTCCGGATGTTTTCAGGTGAAGCAGGCCTTCGGTAGATTGTCCGATCAAAGGAAATACCGAAAACTTATCACTGCCGGAGTGTATGGATAATTTGTATCCGAAGCTGCGGGCAATTTCTGAATGCAGTTCTACCTGCTCGGCTAATTTCCCGGCATCACCGATGTAATCTATACCCTTTTGGAATTCCCCTACGAAGCGGGGGGCCAGGCTGGCGATTTCCACACCCCTGACCGACAGCTCGGTGGCAATGAACAAATGGTCCAGGCCGGTCGTGACGGATTCGGTTTCATCGACTGATAATTCCAGGTCTATGGGACGGCTGCAGGGCAGAATAATCTCGCGATAGACCTCTTCTGTATAGTCGACAGCCTTGTTGTATAGCAAGGCGCACCTTATCAAGTCTTCTCTGGTATAAGAATAGGATTGGTTTCCTAATTTAATGGGCGCACCCAGATACCTGGATTCAATATCGCTGCGGTAGGATTGAGCAAGGTTCATATAATGTTGCTCTGCATATCCGGTATCGTGCCCGCTGTTGTGCTCGCTATTGTGATACCGGGCTATGTTTCCTATTTTCTCCGAGCAATCCAGTGTTATCATAGTGTACCCGTCATCCAAGGCGCTTTTTATATCTTCCTTGTACTTAAGGTGATCACCGTCGGCACCGAAGCCGCCTCGATATCCTTCCTGAAAGACAAAGAAGCAAACATCGTCCAGCACCTGTTCATAAGTCCTGCCGGTCAGAGTCAATTCTCTTTTGCTTTGCTGGGCCAGTACAGGCTTGACCTCGCTGTCCGAAAATGCGAGGATATGTCCCGGCGTAGCGAGACCCAACCTGTCTCCGGTGCCAAAGGTGGCAATTTTTCTTCCAAAAGCTGTCGGGACAGTATATGGCAACAATCGATTCATAGCTATGCGATTCCCATGATCCAGGGGGCAGAGCATACCAAGCCCTTCAATATAGTTACCACGAAATCCGGCATCTATTAGTGCCTCACCTGCTGATGCACTACCTGATGCAACGCTTCCCGACGCATCTTCTGATGTGGCGTTGGTAATAAGCAACTGTTTTTCTTCCCTGATCTCAACCATCTGCAAAGTAATTCCTTTGGAGGAAACCCGGGAGGAGGGATAAATAAACATCCGGCACCTCCTTTTGTTTTATTCTATTCCGAATGTCAGCATGACCTTAAATGCAGAATCCTTGTGGTGAATTGCCGTATCGATGGCTTCGTCGAGCTTTTCAAAGGGGAAGTAATGAGTGTTGAGGGCATCAAAGTCATACTTATCTTTAATAGCGGTCATGAATCGTATAGTTCTTTGTCCGAAGTTTTTAGTTCCGCCGGAACCGTCGATGGACAGGGTCTTCCATATTGTCCATCCTAATTCCACCGGCACTTTCCGACCTATAGAATGGCCGATCAGATGGACCCGGCAGCCGTGTCCGGCGATTTCAAATATGGATTGTATTGCTTGATCGTTGCCTGATGCTTCAACGATTACCGAAGGCCCCCGTCCGTCGGTCAATTTGTCGATTTGGTCTTTGAGCTTGCCTGCGGTGGGATCCACCACATGGGTGGCACCGTATTTCAAGGCCAATTTTCGCCTGGATTCGATCGGGTCTACTACGATGACTTTAGCCCCGGAAGTGGCGCAGACCATTGTTGCGGAGATCCCAACCGGGCCGCAGCCGAGAACCACTGCCGTATCGGATGCATCGATATAGCTTCCATTGCCCCAAACTCCGAAATAACCGATGGAAAAGGTTTCTACCCACGCGCCCATGGCGTATGACCAGTCATCGGGGATTTGATGAACGTACTGTTCTTCTACGATCATGTATTCGCCCATGCCACCGGGGGAGTCGGGTCTGAAACCGATCTCTCTCATATTCAGGCATGCGGAAGGCATCAACCCTTCTTTGCAATTATAGCAATGTCCGCAGGCAAGAACGCAATCCCCGGTTACCTTCATGCCCGGTTTAAGGGAAGTTACTGCGGTACCGACTTCAACAATTTTACCACCCCATTCGTGGCCGGGGGTATAAGGGGCAATGTCGTAGCGGCCTTCTGCCGAGAGCCCTTCATAGCACTCTACGTCGGAACCACAGACCCCGCAGGCGCCCACTTGTATCAATACCTGATCCGGTTTTAAAGGTGCGACCTCAACCTCTTCGATTCGGAGGTCATGAGGTTTATACAGAAAAGCAGTTTTGGATTTCATTTTCTTTCGTTCTCCTTAGTTTCTTGTTTTAAGGTTAAAGTTTCTCGAATATCCCGACCCTCGGCAGTTCGTCGATGGATTTCCAACCTTCGCTCAAAGGCTCTTTCAGGAAAGGTTCCATTTCTTTCTCGGTGCGGAGGGTGATCATTTCTACAGGTGGAACGGTGCCCGCCGGATAGGTATCTAATAT
>CAYYHH010000086.1:0-7125 GCA_964471645.1 uncultured Oscillospiraceae bacterium | reverse complement strand
CAGCTTCGGAATGCCTATCGGACCTATTATGCCGAAAAGCTGACAGAGTATCGCGCTGCGGTAGGCCAGGCTTACGCCGATGCCATAAACACCATTTTAGAGGGCGAAGGTGGAGATGAAAGACTTGATAAAAGCAAGATCGGCCGCCTGCTGCATCTCTTGAATTCCGACTCGGAGACAGAGGCAGGGTACGTATTGGCACTGCTGACAGCCGCTATCGGAGCACAGAAGGCGAAAACCGACAAGGATGGCAATCCCATACGGGCTCTTGATGGTGAAGGTAATCCACTCTGGCTCACCGACGGCGAAGGGAACTTAATCTATAAGACAGATGCAGGGGGCAACATTCTCTTCATCGATGGGGAAGGAAACGAAACCACTGATCCGGGCACAGAGGATGCGCCTAACAATCCGGTTAAAATCCCAGTATACGAGATGGTAAACGTCATGGATGACGAGGAGCTCTTTGCGGCTTACTGGCTGTCCCTGACTGATGAACAGAAGCTGGCCTTAGTTGAAGGCGTATGGGCCCACGCAGAATATCCCGATCCCAGAGATGACACGACGCCTCCCAGAGATCTGTCCGTAAGTATCAGTGAATCTACGGGTCAGAGCAGCTATGACAATATCGGAAATATCATCATCGTTCAGAATACCGGTACATTCACCGCAGGAGAAGTCATTTCCCAGAGAGGCGATGTGAGCATTACTTCAGGGGCCATTGACGGAGTTTCCGGCAAAACCAATGTGCTGGGAGAGAACATCATACTCAAGGCCTTGACGGGAGGCATTACCGGTCTGACTATCGAACAGAAATCCTGGCCTTGGACCACCATCGGCAACATTGAGAACGAGGATAGTCCTCCGGCGGAGTACGACAAGAACAATACCGAGGGCACCTGGGCTTTGCTGCGGGATGCAATGGGCAAGATCATCATGCTCTTCGTCATCGACTACACAGCGGTCCGGGATGAGAATCTGCAAGACGCAACGAGCCTGACGGCTTCTGCAGTGGGCGACATCCAAATCACCGAGAAAACCGGTGACTTAGGCATCAACATTGTGGAAAGCACAGGGGGAACCATCTCCCTTTCTGCCCCTGGAAGCGTGGTAGATGTTCGTGCCGCAGATGAAAACAAAGAAAATATAACTGCCGGCGGAAGCGGGCAAAGCAGTATCACGGCCGGTGGTTCTATCGGCCTGGCCGAGGATCAGCGCCTTTTGGTCAACGTGAATGGCCTGCTGGTGACCGATGCCAAAGAGGGTATTCATCTGAACTCTTCAGCCGATCTGAATCTTGTGGCGGACACGGAGGACGGGCAAGTCAACGTGAAGACAGCCGGAAATCTGATCCTGAAGAACACGGATAAGTATAACGACGGCAATCTGACCATCGGCGCTGTAGAAGCCGACGGAAATGCTTTCGTCACTGCCGAGGGCAGCATAATCCCCGGCAACAGGCAGGGGCACCCGGCCCATGTTAAGGGCAAGAGTATCAGCCTCATCGCTAAGAGCGGAGATGTGGGAACAGAAGACAATCCTGTATTGATTGATACGGATTCCGCCTCCGGCGGCAAGCTATCAGGTAAAGCCGCAGGCTCCGCTTACTTTACGGAAATCTCCGGCGATGTTGTCATCGGTGAAATAACTGCGGACAGCGGCGATATTACGGTCACGAGCCCCGGTGCTATTACGGTGGGTACTGTCAACGGCGGCAGAGATGTGGCCCTCAACACAGGTGACGGCGATATAGTGGACGACCCGGGTAACCGTGACCGCATCAGGGAGCTTGCAGAAGCCGGCGTTGTGCGAGCGCAGGCTCAGGCAAAGAAGAAAGCCGCACAGGTGAAAGTTGATGATCTTCAGGAGTTTATATCCATATTAGATGAGATTCTCCTCAATTTGAACGCGGCTAAGGCTGAACTGGAGCGCCTTGAAGGGGAAGTGACAACAGCAGAAACTGATTTGGCCGATGCGATAGCGGCGAAAAGTGCGGCGGATGCAGAACTTGCTCTTGCGCAAGCGGCTCTGACAAAGGCCGCCGGCGAGCTGGCGGTAGCCAAGGCAGATCTTGCCAAGGAAGAGGCGGAATTAGAGAGGCTTAGGAATGCAGAGCCTGCCGATGATGTGGCAATAACCGCACAGGAAGGCAAAGTAGAAGCAGCTCGATCCGCACTGGCGGCAGCGGAAACCGCATCAGCTGATGCAGAAACAGCCAAGGCTGCCAAGACAGATGCCGCGGCACTGGACGCCGCCGCAGTTCCTGCAGCCGAAGCAGCCCTCAAAACTGCGAAGCAAGCTGTTACAGACCAGAAGGCGGCGATAAAACTGCTCATAGAGACTTCTGACAAATCCTCTTTCACTAAGGTCGACGGACTCAAAGCTGCAGCTGATGCGGATGCTGCCATTGCGGCAGTAACGGCAACCAGGTCTGCTAAGCAAAGTGATTTGAATGCCGCACAAGAAGCATTGAATGCTGCCATCGCCGAACTTAACCAAGCCAACAGCGACTATAACAGTGCGGAGGCAGCGATCGGTGGTGCGTCAGGCGGGATATCGGCGGCGAGGGATGTAAACCTCAACCTGAACTCACAAAGCGGAAAAGCAAATGTAGGCGGGGAGGGCAATTCTCTCAGAATCAACTCAGGCGGCGTTCTCACAGTCAGGACGGGAGAGGGAACGACTCTTGGAAGCGCCTTCCTGGAAAGCGGCGGAGATTTGTTGCTCAATCCCATTTATGCGGAAAGCACGGTGCAGATAGACTCCACCGGAGGCATTGAGGGAGCTTCAGGGCAAACAGGTATTATCATATCCGCTGCAAAAGCTATTCTGCGCAGCATCGGAGGCGATATCGGTGCGAAGCAGAGATTCCTTAGAACAAGTATAGGCACTGTCAGCGCCGGCGGCAGAAATGTATATCTGGACAACAACAGAGACCTGAAAGTAGACACGATCACCGGCGGAGAGGTAGAGCTGGATATTGACGGTGACATTAAGGCCGGCACCCCCGAAGGCGGTGACAACAATATAATTGCGGAAAATCTGGACATGAAGGCCGACGGCGACATCGGCGAGAAGGGCGATCCTCTGGTCATCAGTGCAGAGGACGGCATCAGCACAGATTCCGACAACCTCAATATTAAGACCGACGGTGACCTGGTGATCGATAGTATTACAGCAAAGGGCGATGCTTCGATTGAAGCCGGCGGCTCCATCAGCGACAAGGGAACAGGTACTTCGCTGAGATCCAAGAATCTACAGGCCGAGGCCGGCGGCAGCATCGGCAGCCCTGGCAATCCGCTGAACGTGGATGTTTCGGGTACTGTTAAGACAAGTACGGGGCTGGGAGGTACGAATATTGTAAACTCCTATTCCAAGGGCAGCGGCGGAAGCGGCGGCGGAGGCGGCGGTGCAGAAGACGTCACAGTGATTCACGAACCTACGGGGATTACTGTCTCCGGCCAGATCGAGTCCGGTGCGGAGCTTAAGGTGAATGACGTCACGGAGCACGACCCTGCCGGATGCTCGTTATGCAGATTGCTCAAAGGCATGGAGGGCAAGGCTCTGAAATACTATCACCTGCAGCTTACCGGGAGCTTCGATGGCAAATTGACCGTTTCAATTCCGGTTGATGCCAAATATGAGGGAGCGACCCTAACGGTGCTCTACTGTGTGGACGGCAGGCTGGTTGTGAAGGAAGCGAAGGTGAAAAACGGCATGGCCATCTTCAGCAGTGAAGTTCTTACCTACTTCCAGCTGCTGGACGGCAAGTACACTGTGTACACCTACGGCCCCGGCAAGTACAGTATTGTGGGAGACACAGAGCAACCCATGGCTCCCGGCCGCTTCACAGATGTGAGACCGGATCACTGGTTCTATAGCAGCGTTGCCTATGTCAGCTTCCTGAAGTATATGGTAGGAATTTCTCAAACCCAATTTGGGCCTCAGGAGACCGTGACCCGCAGCATGATGGCCGCCATCCTTTACAGGTTGGAGGGCTCACCGGCAGTTGGCTGGAAGCAGATCTTTGGTGATGTGGCAAACGGACTTTGGTACTCCAAGGCCGTCATATGGGCCGAGGAGAATGGTGTGGTGTCCGGCTATACGGACGGAAGCTTCGGTCCCAATGACAATGTGACCCGGGAACAGTTCATCGCAATGCTTTACCGCTATGCGAAGCTCAAGGGTTATGATGTGAGCGCCCGGGCGGATTTTGGAACATTCGCCGACGGAAGCAAGTTGTCCGACTATGCTCGTGAGGCCATAAGCTGGGCGGTTGCCACAGGCCTCGTGGCAGGCAGATATGCGGGTGAGAACAGCCTTTACCTTGCGGCGGAGGACACCGCCACCAGAGCGGAAATCGCCGCCCTGATTCAAAGGTTCACCGAAGCGTACGGTCCCAAAGTCCTCATCGTCAACGAGGATCTGTTGCTGACCGAGTAAGCTGTATTCCGAGGTAATTTAGTATACCTTGAGGCGGTTATGCCTTCGGGAGATGTCATACAGAAGAGGCATGTACCATCAATGTAAGAAATACATATATAAAGAAGTTGAGGAAGCGCAGAACATCAGCGCTTCCTCTGATTTGAGAACCTATGCATAGCCATAACGTTTGCAAATTAACAGGACCAACCACTTGTTTAAACTCCTGGATTCAACGTCCAAAAAGCCTCAGTGATATCTTTCCATGACTCTCAACCGAAATCATGAATTTCCCCGCGGGCTTCGCCTGCACTGAACGAGTCGCTTTTCTTATAGGTTTTTCTTATACCGACTCGTTCAGTAGACCCCAATTATCTAAAAATACAAAACCACCTTTTTATGTATAAGATTATCCAATATGTGGAATTATCTCAACCATCAAAGGGGCAATCTTATCTAAATTCAGGTTTTTAACGATTCCTGTATAAGAAATCAAGCTTTTCTTATACAGGAATTATTTTTTTTTGTTTTTAGATAAGATTCAGAGTTTTAACGAAAACCAAGCTTCGTTTCGGAGCTAATCTTATACACAAATTGAAATTTCTTGGATTTTAGATAACTTTAATTTTCCATCATGGGTAATCCCCCATTTCTGATAAAGTGTGAACTGTAACATTATTTAGCGGCTATGGAGTATAAGCGAAGTGGCATCCATCTCATGATTATCGGAGGCACGAACCCCCTGGATGAATATAAGATTTTTGCTGTTTCCGCATTTGATGCAGACAACCCCTTTTTTCGACTTGTCTTTTTTTGTAAACTCAATTATCCGCAGCAAGGAAATATGGGGGATTAACTTAATTAGGCCTCCCGGCTAAGCTAATCTCCCACATTAATGGGTTTTCATTTTTTATCCGACCATAAGACCCATAATAATCAGTGATAACATAGGATCTTTCGAGAAAGCCAATATGCTGAATTTCGTGCAACAAAATCGGGTTATGGAGTTATTGATAGCAATGCGCCGGGATAGATTTCATTATAACTGCGATTTTGCCCCCCAGTGTGCAAGCTGTACAAGAATAGGCATCAAATCAGCACACACATCTGTAGTGGTATACTCTACACGAACAGGCATTTCCATATATTGAGTGCGAATAATCAATCCATGTTGCTCCAAATCTTTGAGCGAATTTGATAACATTGTATTAGTAATACCCTTAATTTTGCGCTTGAGCTCATTGTATCGTGTTGCACCATCCTGATGAAGGGCACATAATATGGGTATTTTCCACTTACCACCTATGCTCTCCAGGGCTACAGAAAGAGGGCAATGTTTTGCGCAAGGGCATTTGCCGGCGCAGAAGTTTTCGATTTTTGAAGTACTCACAAATATTATACCTACTCTCTTAAAACTGCGTACTTGTAACCTGTAAAAATAAGCGGTATATTAATTATACCAGATATATTAATCTGAGTAAAGGAAGGAGTCAATAATCATGAAATTATCTGATGAAACGAAAGCTGTCTTGCAGGATGCCCCCTATCTCACCTTGATTACCAGCGATAAAAACGGAACTCCACATCCTATTATTGTTGGAGGTAAGGAGCTAATGGATGAAAACATAGTCATAGGCATCTACAAAATGGAAAAGACACAGGAGAATCTGCTTGAAAACTCCAAAGCGTGGATTCTAGCAGCTTCTGTGAATAATGGACCGAAGGGCTTTAGGCTTTGTGGAACAGCATCGGTATCTGGTAAAAAAATGATATTTGTACCCGATACAGTCGAGGCCATGATTTAACACTGGCCGACGAACCCCAAAGCGGCTTGCAAGTTTCACATCGTGAGGTATGGGAGAAAGAAATAGCAAATTACGCAGGTCTTTGCGCCAATATTACAATACTTTTCCGTATGAAAAAAGATATACCTTCCCCTTGGCGGAAGATATATCTTTTCTGGTCGAGGTGACAGGATTTGAACGCTACGGCAACACCTGCGGTGTTCCATAGGGGGCTCTGCCCCCTCTTGGCGGGTCTCGTATCTCGGCCCTGTCACCCCCGAAGGGGTAGTTCGGCAACAACCATATCGACGCCTCTAATCGGGAAAGATGCTTTTCCTCGATACCCCTTCTGCCGCAGGGTCAAATCCTAAAACTTCAAAAAATGACCCCCTGGATATCAAAAGATACCCAGGGGGTCATGGTCGAGGTGACAGGATTTGAACCTGCGGCCTCTACGTCCCGAACGTAGCGCTCTACCAAACTGAGCCACACCTCGACAACCACTTTATAATGATACCGCTTCCGCTGGCCTTTGTCAACGAAAATACATCGTAAAAAGGCTATTCTCAAAAAGCCGTAAAAAGCGAAATAAATGTTCCCATGGCCTATATTTAAACTGATAATTTGGAATTGAGGAATTGAATGCGGTGAAGGCAACCTTTTCCCGATATTATTTTTGAAAAGGTTGCCTAATCATGTTTCGGGCAGCCTTTAAATTGAAAATTGAATAGAAAGGCTGCTTTTCAACTAATGCCGGCCATTTTCTCATTAGAAATCCAGCAAAAGACAGCCTTTATTCCGATATATTTTTATAAAGGTTGCTTTGTTAGTTTGTAAGCAGCCTTTATATTTAAAATCGAATTAAAAGGCTGCTTTTCAACTAATGCCGGCCATTTTCTCATTAGAAATCCAGCAAAAG
>CAYYHH010000085.1:0-7169 GCA_964471645.1 uncultured Oscillospiraceae bacterium | reverse complement strand
ATGGCGGCTGCAAAGTTGGCGTAGGCGATGTCATCATCGGAGCTGCCGCACTTGCCGCTGATTATAACGGAGCAAACAGAGCCTCCCACATCAAGGATAAACTCATTGAGATGACACACCTCAACGAAACGTTGTACTGCTGCGGTATCGCATGCTCAGCAGAAGGATATCCGACAGAAGCAGGAAACTATCAGATCGACATGCTTCTTGCCAACGTTTGCAAGCAGAACGTCACCAGATTCCCCTATGAAATCGTCAGATTGGCAGAGGACATCGCGGGCGGACTCATGGTCACCATGCCTTCGGAAAAAGACTTCAAGTCCAACCTCAAAGTGGGCAAGAATGGCGAGACCATCGGCGAAATCTGCAACAAGTACTTCAGAGGATCAAGCATCACTTCAACCGAAAACAGAATGCGTATTCTCCGCTTCATCGAGAACGCTGCATTGGGAACGGCTGCAGTAGGCTATCGTACCGAATCGATGCACGGTGCAGGTTCACCTCAGGCCCAGAGAATCATGATTGCAAGACAGGGCAACATCGAAGCCAAAAAAGAGCTTGCTAAGAAAATTGCGGGCATCAAATAAGATATAATAAATGTGTAAGGACGGTTCCTTCCGGAACCGTCCTTCTAAGCTTGGAGATCAGTTTTATGTTATGTGGAGTAAAATTTTGCGGCGGCTGCAACCCAAGATTTGAAAGAGGAAAAGTATTAGAAGAACTTAAAAAACATTTCGAAGGTCGTATAGAATTCGTATATGCACAGGAACAGGTTGTCTATGATCTGTTGTTGGTAATCGGGGGATGTACAAATTGTTGTGCATCCTACTGTGAATACGAGACAAAAAAGGGAAATGTCAAGCTGTGGGACGGCAGTCATGTGGAAAGAGTTATTGGGGAACTTGAAGCTATGCTTGACAGTTAGGCAATTGGCCACCTGGAAACAATACACCGGCCATTTACGACTCGACAATCTGAATGTGGTTTGCTATGCATTAAAATTGGAATACAATTGAAGGACAAAGGAAATTATTAACTAAAAGGAGGTTATATTTTTGAGCTGGAAAGATGATTACAAGAAAAAATTGTGCACCCCCGAGGAAGCAGTTAAACACATCAAAAGCGGTGACACAGTAGTATTTGCCCACTGTGTGGGTGAACCTACCGCATTGGTCGAAGCGATGATCACAAACGCATGTCAGTATGAGGATGTGGAAATAAAACACATGGTCAGCCTGGGCAGCGGCGGCTATGCCACAGAAGGGATGGAAAAACATTTTTGTGCCAATCCCATGTTCCTCAGCGGCAACGTCAGGGGTGCGGTTGAGCAGGGAAGAGGAGACTTTACACCGGCTTTCTTCCACGAAGTACCAAAACTGATCCGTGAAGGCAAATTAAAATGCGACGTGGCGATGGCTCAGGTAACCCCGCCGGATGAAAATGGTTACTGCAGTCTCGGAACATCGGTGGACTACACTTTGCAGGCCATTAAAACCGCAAAGCTGGTTCTTGTTCAGGTGAATGATCAAATGCCTTGGACATACGGCGAAACAGTTCATGTAGATGACTTCGACTATATCGTTGAAGCCAGCACGCCTCTGTTTGAAATTAAGCCGCCAAAGATCACAGAAGTGGAAGAAAAGATTGGCAGCTACTGCGCTTCCCTGGTTGAAGACGGATCAACCCTGCAGTTGGGGATCGGCGGTATTCCCGATGCCGTAATGCTCTTCTTGGGAGACAAGAAGGATCTGGGTATCCACTCTGAAATGATTTCCGACGGGACTCTTGCACTCTATGAAAAAGGTGTAATAACAGGAAAACATAAGAATTTTGACAAGGAAAAAATGACGGTAACTTTCCTGATGGGTACAAGAAAACTCTATGATTTCGTTGATAAGAATCCTGCTGTTGAATTGAGACCGGTGGATTACACCAACCATCCCGCCATAATAATGAAACAATACAAATTAGTTTCGATCAACTCGGCTATCCAGGTCGACCTACAGGGTCAGGTAGTAGCCGAGGCTATGGGGCTTCGCCAATTCTCCGGAGTCGGGGGACAAGTGGACTTTGTCAGAGGCGCTGCAATGGGTGAAGACGGAAAGGCTATTATCGCAATGCCTTCTGTGACTGTTAAAAAAGACGGAAGTATGATTTCCAAGATTGTCGCCTTTGTGGACCACGGAGCCCCGATCACCACCTCCAGAAACGATGTGGACTATGTAGTAACCGAATACGGAATCGCACCGTTGAAGGGGAAATCACTCAGGGAGCGTGCAAGAAATCTGATCAATATCGCCCATCCCAGCGTAAGGGAAGGGCTTGCTGAAGAATTTGAACGCAGATTCAAAGAAAAATATTAGGGGGTAAAGAATATGCTTGCATTGAGAGTAGTACCAAAAGTTTATTACTTTGATACTTTTAAGGAATTCAACGATGAATTCAAGGTGGGTAAGAACGATCTGGTTCTGACGAACGAATGGCTCTACACACCTTATATGAAACCTTTAGGAATTGAAACAAACGTTATTTTCCAAGAAAAATACGGTGCCGGTGAACCATCAGACGAGATGATAGACGCAATCGCGGCAGAAATGAAAAAATTTGAGTTTGACCGCATAGTAGCTTTCGGCGGCGGAACCATCGTTGATATCTGCAAGATATTGGCTTTGGATGTACCGGAAAAATCCGTAGATTTATTCACAGGCGCAGTTGCCCCGGTGAAGAAAAAGGAACTGGTAGTTGTTCCGACCACTTGCGGAACCGGCAGCGAAGTAACGAATGTTGCCATCGCCGAGCTGAAGTCGCTGAATACCAAGAAAGGTATTGCAGTAGATCAAACCTATGCAGATGTGGCTGTCCTTGTACCGGAAACCATCAATGGTCTTCCCTACAAGTTCTTTGTTACGAGCTCGGTGGACGCTCTCATACACGCCATTGAATCCTATCTGTCACCCAAGGCATCCCCGTTCACAGAGATGTATTCTTTAGAGGCGATAAAGATGATTATGGCAGGCTACAAAGAGATCGTGGAAAAGGGAGAAGAAGAAAGATTCAAGTATCTTAAAGAATTCGTACTGGCTTCCAACTATGCAGGGATTGCTTTCGGAAATGCCGGATGTGCGGCAGTCCATGCACTGTCTTATTCCATCGGCGGTGCTTTCCACGTTCCCCACGGTGAGGCCAACTATCAGTTCTTTACAGAAGTTTTCAAAATGTATATGCGCAAAGATCCTAAGGGCAAGATCGTTCAAGCGACAAAGATCTTCGCAGACATCCTGGGTTGCGATCCCGATGGCGACGTATACGGCGAGCTCGATACCTTCTTGGGCAAGCTGATCGTAAAGAAACCTTTGAAAGACTACGGAATGGTTGAGGCTCAGATCGACGAGTTCACCGATATGACAATTGCAAACCAACAGAGACTTTTGGCAAACAACTACGTATTCTTAGACAGAGATGAAATCAGGGAGATCTTCGCCAACCTCTATTAATACTGAATTTGACAAGATAGCGTGTCGAACAAACACAAGCACGGCCTTCATTCCTGAATTGGGACGAATGCTGTGCTTGTTCTTCCTTTGATTCGAGCCGGGATTATGATACAATATGTGGAAATAGCTTTTTTGCTTGGAAGGCGATGCGGAAAATCGCTGTTTGAATAATTTGGAGGAAAGAGTATTATGCTAACAGTAAAACTGATAACCCAACCCGGAGAGGACCCTGTAGAAATACAAGTGGAGAAAGGCACGACACTTGAATCACTGGTCAAAGGCTATCAGGACAAGCTTCCCTACAGAATACTGGCGGCACGGGTGAACAACCTTGTGCGGGAGTTGACAAAGAGCATAGATGAACCGTCAACTGTTGTCCTTTTGGACATGAGGAACATTTCTGCCAACAGGATTTACCAGAATGGGATATCTTTTATTTACCTGAAAGCCGTCAACGATGTTTTGGGCAATATAAAAGTGAATATAGAAAATTCCCTGAACAAAGGTCTGTATACCGAAATAAAGACCAAGGAACATCTGACACCCGAAGATATTAATCGCATACAGAAAAGAATGGATGAGCTTGTTAGAGCAGATATACCTTTTATCCGGAAAATACTGCTGAGATCCGAGGCCTTAGAGTTGTTTTCTTGCGGCAATCATGAAGAGAAAAAACGCATGCTCTGCAGGGCACCCCACGTTGAAAAGGTACCTGTATATTCATGTGATGGATTTCTCAACTTTTTCTATGGCCAGATGGTGCCCTCTACGGGGTATCTTGAGTACTTTGAGCTGAAGAAATACAGAAATGGTGTGTTGCTTCGATTTCCCGAACCTTCGGCACCTGACAGAATACCCCCCTACCGAAACGATGCCAAACTGTACAGAGCGTTCGGAGAGGCCAAGAAATGGGGCAATTTAATGGGCATTTCGTATGTGGAAGATTTGAATCAGAAGATATCGACGGGAGAATATAAGGAAATAATCCAGATATCAGAAGCGCTCCATGAAAAAAAGATAGCGAATATCGCCGACGATATAATTCGCAATAAAAAAAGAATTATCTTGATATCCGGCCCATCTTCTTCAGGTAAAACAACCTTCGCCAAGCGTCTGAGCATCCAATTGAGAGTAGGCGGGGAAAAGGCTCTGTATATCGGAACTGACGACTATTTCGTGGAAAGACACCAGACACCCAAACTGCCTGACGGATCACCTAATTTTGAGGATATTGAAGCTCTTGATATTGAACTGTTCAATCGGAACATCAATGATTTGCTGGCAGGTAAGGAGGTGGATCTGCCCGCTTTTGATTTCCTTGAAGGGAAAAAACGCTACGGTCATAGGATCATAAAAATCAACCGTGATCAACCGATAATAATCGAAGGCATTCATAGCTTGAACAGGGTCCTGACAGCAGGGATTGACGATGGGGAAAAATATAAGATTTATATAAGTCCATTTACACAGCTTAGCATAGATAACCACAATCGCATCCCTACGACTGATGCCAGGTTGCTGAGACGCATGGTCAGGGATCATCAGTTCAGGGGATACTCCGCAGACAGGACCATTGAACAATGGATAAAAGTCAGGGCCGGCGAGGATAAAAATATTTTCCCTTTCAATGATGAAGCCGATATGCTTTTCAATTCAGCCCATATCTATGAACTTGGTGTTTTGAAAAAGTATGTGGAGCCCATGCTGGAGGCCATCGGGCCGGACAATGAGGCGTATAGCGAAGCAATCAGGCTGCTGAAATTCCTTCGCTTTTTCAGCACTATAGAAGATGATACGGTTATAGCAAACAACTCAATTCTGAGAGAGTTCATAGGGGGGAGCATAATCGTTTAGCGCCTTAGTTAATGAGGTTATTGAGGTGAATCAGAAGCCCGGATCCTGACAAGGTCCTGAACAAGGCCTTGGACAAAGTTTGGAACAAGATCCGGAACAAAGCATTGAACCGGCCTGCGCGAGGACCGAAATAAAGCCCGGTATGGAAGGAGAAAAAATGAACGAAGTAACGATTATAGGGGGTATAACGGCTGATATAGAAGGCCATCCTTTCGGAATGTTGGTGCATGCCGATTCAAACCCGGGTACCATTTCCATAACTTACGGAGGGGTGGGGAGGAATATTGCCGAAAACCTGGGCAGATTGGACACCTCGGTCAGCTTCTTTTCGGTGGCGGGCGATGATATAGTAGGTAAAACAGCGGTCAGAGAGCTGTCAGAACTTGGGGTGGACGTATCGGGAGTCAGACTTATGCCCGATGAGAATACGGCCATGTATATATCAATATTGAACATTGTAGGTGATATGGAGCTTGCACTCAGCAATATGGACGCCCTGGAGCACATGACTGCGGATCACATAAATGAGGCAGCATTCTCCGCAGCGGATTCCAGGATGGTGGTGCTTGATACGAATTTGACCGAAGATACTTTGATCTATGCCATAGAGCGAATGGGGGATAAGCCACTTTTTCTTGACCCCGTATCCACAACAAAAGCTGAAAGGGCCAAGAACTCTATAGGCAAATTCCATACCATCAAACCTAATCGCGCCGAGGCAGAGGTTTTGCTCGATATGGAGATCATGGATCTCAAAGCTCTGGAGAAAGCCGGAGAAGCATTTATTGAAAAAGGGGTGAAAAGAGTGTTTATCAGCCTTTCGGCTGGTGGTATATACTTCACTGACGGAATAAGCTCCGGACTCCATAAATCCCTTGGAAAGCCAATCGATAACGGATCGACTACCGGTGCCGGCGATGCCTTTTCCGCCGGTGTTATATACAGCTTCATAAAAGGGTATGACATCAATAAAACTATTAACTTTTCTTTGGCGGCATCTGCAGTGGCGATGGAAGCAAAGGCCGCGGTAAACCCCGAAATTTCGCTGCACCGGATAGAAGAGAGGATAAAATGAAAAAATACATGGACATCAACCCCGTTGCAGAAGAAGCCCTTAATGCGGGCAGGGCGGTGATTGCACTGGAATCAACCATTATTGCCCATGGAATGCCATACCCTAAAAATGTTGAAACCGCATTAAAGGCAGAGGAGATAATTAGGGTAAAAGGCGCAATTCCCGCAACTATCGGTATTATCGGGGGAAGGATCAAGGTGGGGCTGACAAAGGAAGAAATCGAATATCTCGCCAAGGCAAAACAGGTTGTTAAGGTAAGCCGCAGGGATTTCCCGATGGTGGTCTCCGGACAAATGGACGGAGCGACGACTGTTGCCGGTACAATGATGGTTGCCGCGGCGGCGGGAATACCTGTTTTTGTGACGGGGGGCATCGGTGGGGTCCATAGAGGTGCCGGCGAAAGCTTCGATATATCCGCCGATTTGGAGGAGTTAAAGCAGACCGATGTAACAGTAGTCTGCGCGGGAGTAAAATCTGTGCTTGACATAGGAAGCACACTGGAATATCTGGAAACAGGCGGTGTTGCCGTCATTACCTGCGGAAGCGATGAATTTCCTGTCTTTTATAGCAGGCGAAGCGGCTTTCCCGCAGAACTCAGGATGGATGACCCGGCCGAAATCGCAGAGCTTATACGAACCAAAGCTGAAATGGGTTTGAAAGGCGGAGTATTGGTGGCTTGTCCGATTCCCAAAGAATATGAAATAGAATTTGAAAGCATGGATTTGGTTATAAAAGAAGCCTTGAAA
>CAYYHH010000084.1:0-7202 GCA_964471645.1 uncultured Oscillospiraceae bacterium | reverse complement strand
TATTTAAAGGATGAATTTGGAGGATTTGCAGTTCATTTATTGCAAAAGTAAGCTAAATAATAAAACTTCATTTTAAACAAACATACAACCGTCAGGGGCAAAACACCTTGACGGTTTTTTGTATACTCTGAAATGCTGAATATAAAAAAACATAACAGGGACATGAATAAATTGTATAATAAAGGAGTGATATGGCAAAAAGGCTTTACCCCCCAAAGAGAGGATTTTCTGGGTGTGGAAAACCATAGATGATAAAAGGAAGGGCGAAAGTCCTTCCTTATTCGGTGGCGGAGATTAGCGCTTTATTCTATCCCAATACCATCATTCGCAATATGCAGGGGTTGATTTAGGGTGTCGGATAATAAGTATTTCTTATCCCAGATAGTTATTTGTAAAGGTTCACCCGATAACAAATTTACGGTGATTTTGTCTGACACAGATACGCTTATTTCCCGGTTTTGATATTGAATCTTAAACTCATAGCCTTCCCACCGGGCCGGAAGCTGAGGCCTGAGGGAAAGACCTTCCTCATTAATTCTAAAGCCCCCAAAGCCGCTTATTACCATTAAAGCTGCGCCTCCGATATTTGCCATATGAAGGCCGTCCTTGGTATTGCCATGAGTATTCTCAAGATCCAAAGAAACAGTTTGTTCAAAGTAGTTATACGCTCTATTTAAGGCACGGATTCTGGCGGCCATAATACCATGTATACAGGCTGATAAGGATGAGTCATGAGTGGATAGTTTTTCATAATAATTATATGAATTTCTCATAACATCCTCATTGGTATATTCTTCTAAGAGGAAATGAGATAGAACCGTATCGGGCTGCTTATTCACCTGATACCTGTATATGGTTAAAGGGTGATAATTTAATAATAGCGGATACTTTGATTCTTCAAATGACCAGACTGGTTTCTGTAAAAACGAGTCGTCCTGAGGGTTAATCTTCAAATCAGCATCGTAGGGGAGAAACATAGCCTCTGATGCTTTTAGCATCTCTGCTGCTTCATCACTCTTAATACCAATACGTACACAAAGAGTATCATGTGCTTCGCGTATAGTTATGTCATTATTCTCCGAAAGCATTCTGAATATCTTTTCTGCCCAGTAAAGATGATACTTAGCCATAGAATTGGTATAGTAATTATTATTTACTAATGCTGTATATTCATCAGGTCCCGTAACACTATTGATCATGAATTTACCATTACTGTAATTTCCGATTTCAAGCCAGATGCGGGCAGTTTCATAGATAACCTCTGCTCCCATTTCAACAAGAAATTTATAGTCTTGATTAAATAGAAAGTGCTGGATAAACGCATAGGCAATATCGGCATTAATGTGATATTGTGCCGTCCCTGCAGGAAAATATCCGGAGCATTCAATACCCGAAATGGTTCTCCAAGGATATGTCGCACCTTTTTTATGACCCAGTTCCCTTGCTCTTGTAAGGGCTGAGGGTAAAATATTATAGCGGTATTCCAGAAGCTTTCTGGCAATCTCAGGCTGGGTCATTTGCAAAAGAGGCAAAATATATATCTCGGTATCCCAGAAATAATGACCCTCATAACCCTCTCCTGACAGACCCTTGGCTGATACATTCGAATACTTATCAGTACCTGTGTTTTGCAGTAGCTGAAAAAGCATATATCTGATCTCGGCCTGGTTCTTTTCGCAGCCTAGAATACGAATATCGGAATGACACCAGCATTCATTTAAATATTCAGCCTGATATCTAACGAAATCGTCAAAATACATGTCCTTAACACAATCAGCCAAGTCGTTAGCGCTATCCTCGGCATACTCATAACGAAGCCCGTCGGTGAACACACACACTTTATCCAAAACGATAGATTTATTTGTGTCTATTCGCGTTATAAGCTTATTGCCCTGTATCACATGGTTCATCTCATATTCATGCTTGCTATTAATCTTATAATCTACTACGGTAACTTGCTCAATCCTTGATTGTACTGTTTCCATGATGCAGGAAACTCTAACTTTTCCTGTCTTGAACCCCTTTAATTCCATAAGCTTTGCATGTGTTGAGCCTACTCGGGGATCATATTCATTTGTATAGTTTTCTATTCCGGAGTCCAAAACACTGGCCAGTCTGATTTGACCGTCATAATCAACCATAATTTCATAAATAAATATGTTTACGAATTTAAGGGAGGCAAGACGCCTGAATTGAATTGATGCTTCCCTTCCGGTTTTAGTTCTGTATCTGTATGAACGGGTATAAACTCCGTTTTTATAGTCCAAGCATCTAGAGTAATCAGAGAACCGTCGGTTAGAGAGATTTACTTCTTCCCCATCCAAAAATATTTTACAGGTTTGTGTATCAATAATTCTTGGCTGCTTGTCAGCTTCCTTGGGAAAGCCATAGGCAGATTCGGCATAATAAAGAGGGATCCTGTCATAAAGACCGTTAATATAGCTGCCACGTATAGATGTAATATTTTCAAATCCATACTCTTCTTCGAAGCAACCTCTTACACCAATATATCCGTTAGCCACAGTAAAAAGGCTCTCTTCTTCTAAAAGCCTGCCGGTTTCATAATTATTGCGTTTCAATTGCCACATTGTATACTCCTATTCTTTGACTGCACCTGAAGTAATGCCCGATATAATCTGTTTTTGAAACAGGATGACAATTATCAGCGTCGGTATTGTCAGCACAACAGTTGCTGCCGTAACCTGTCCCCAGAATATCTGAAATTGTCCTCTTAGAAATGAGATTGCGACTGTTGCGGTTCTATATCTTTCATCGCTATTTAAGGTTAGGGAAAGCAAGAATTCATTCCACACACCGATAAAGGTCATAATTGCTGAAGTAAAGATTCCGGGTAAAGCTAAAGGCAGAATTATTCTGAAAAAGGTCTTTATTTTAGAAGCTCCGTCAATATACGCAGATTCCTCCATCTCGACAGGCACTTTTGCAAAATGAGTAATTAGGATAAAAATTGCTACAGGTAAGGTAATCATTGAATAGGGCAATGTGATATAGTAGGAATTTGTCCAGCCTAATTTAACGAAGGTTCTATAAATCGGTCCTACTACAATCATTTGAGGAAACATGCTTGTGGCAAGAATTACTGTAATTAATAGCTTTTTAAATCTAAATTTAAGCCTTGCAAGCGCATATGCACAAAGTGAGGCAATCAGAGTAACATATACCGTCGTTATTGATGCGATAATCAAGCTGTTTTTAAGTGAGTTTAATATATTTGCCTTGAACAATGCCTGATAATGCTCTAATGTGGGTTGGTCTGCCATCAACTTTAATGCGCTTTGACCCCATATCTCACTTTCTGGCTTAAAGGATGTCAACGTTACCCATATAAACGGAAAAGCAATAATCAGCAAATATAGTACAATAATAGTTAGAGTCATTTTAGAAGTTTTTTCTGTTTGCATATGCCCTCCTTAATCATTTATTAGCTTAACGTTGAGAAGCTTAATATAGCCAAAGGTTATTAACCCTACCACCAGAGCCATTACAAGTACAATGGAAGATCCATAGCCAAAACGAGTCTGGGCAAACATGACTTTATATGCATAAATAGAAATCGACTCAGTAGTTCCTCCGGGACCGCCTCCCGTCAAAACATAAATAAGGTCAAATACCCTGAATGCATCTAGAGTTCTAAAAAGTAAGGCCACAAATATCGAAGGCTTTAAAAGCGGAAGCGTAATAGACCCAAACTGCTGAAGCTTTGTGGCTCCGTCTAGCGACGAAGATTCATAAAGGGTATTGGGAATAATTTGCAACCCTGCCAGAAGTAGCAAAGCCATATAAGGAGTTGTTTTCCATACATCTGCCAGAATGATTGCCCATAATGAGCCTGTGCTTTTGAGCAAGAGCTCGGTAGGCTCTGAAATAATGTTGAGCCATGAAAATGAATGAGCTATAATTCCACTGGAGCCGTTATAAAGATAAGACCATATTAAGGCTGCCACTGCGGTAGGAATGGCCCAAGGAATAAGAGAAACGGTGCGGATGATTCCGCGCCCTTTTACCGCCTTGTTCATAATTAGGGCCAGCATCATGCCGAAGCAAAGCTCGAAAAAGACAGATATAAATGTGAAAATCAGCGTAAACCCAACTGTTGAATGAACTCGGCTGTCGGTAAAAACCGACTTGAAATTATCAAGGCCGGAAAAATTAGATTTTATGATGGCTGTATCTAACTCTGAGGCCACAGCAAACATATCATCTTCACATACAAAGGGTTCATCCAGACTATAGAGCTTTTTTAGAGCAGTCATGATATTATTGCGAGTGTTAGTGACATAGTCTAATTGCTCATTATTTATTGACACAACAGCTGCCATATCTGGACTAGATATGTTTTTAAACATATACTTGTCAGATTCTGTAAGCATGGATCTTATACTATCTATTTGTATTTTTGTTTCATCATTTTCAGCGATTTCTTCCTCCATATCAAGGAAGGATCGTATGTAGAACGCAGTTTCATCATATAGTGAAATATTGTAATTGGCATTTGTGTAGAGGCCTGACTTAGCCTGATCATTCAGTTGAAAATCAAAAAAAGAATATCTAAGCGACTCCCCGATGGGAAGAACAGAAAACAGTAAAATGAACACTACAGCAGGCAGTATTAAAAAATATGCAGTCTTTGATTCTAATAATTCACTTATATTTTTCATATCAACCTCAATCAGCAAAGGCTTCAGGGGGGACTGAAGCCTTTGCAAGGGCTACTTTACCAATGATTTAATTATTTCAACAGGCCTGATATAAAATCGGCAGCAGCATCCAGCTGACCGTTACCCGATAGATATTCATGGGCCTTTATCTGGATTTGGTCGGAAATCTCTGAGTAGTTGGGAACTACAGGCCTTGCAATGGTATTGGCCAATGCGTTTGAAAAGCCTTTGTTAGTAAGCAGAGCATTTTTAGCTAAAACGTCTGAATCCTCAAGTAATGCATTAAATCCAGGTAAATAGCTTCCTACTGTCGCATTGATTTTTTGTCCTTCAGGACCGGCAATAAAAGCAAGGAATTCTTCAGCACCGGCTTTATTCTTAGTGTTAGCGTTAATTCCCAGAATCCAGCCTCCTACGCTACCACCTGTGGGCAGAGGAGCAAAGCCTACCTGATTAGCCTTAACCGTGTATTCTCCGCTTGCAGCCATACCATTCATATATGGCCAATTTCTGGCGAATACAGATTCACCGTTTAAGAAGGCATTATGTGTCTCACCCTCTGTATATACCAAAATATCGTTGGGGGCAACACCAGATTTAGTAAATTGATCCATAATTTCAAGGCCGCCTTTTATATCAGACCAGTTTTCGGTAAACTCGTTAAGGTTACAAACTAGACCCTCATATTGTCCTGACTGATAAACATGTCCGTATTTGGTTCCGCCCTCACCCTTATATTTTTTTGCCATTTCTAAAAGGTCATTCCATGTATAGTTTCCGGACTCGAGCTTCTGAGCATCATCAGCGCTTACAATATCACTTCTATAAAACAGAAAGCCTAGATCCGGGAAATATGGCAATACATAATTTTTGCCTTTGTACTTACCTGAGGCCATTGAACCTGCATTGAAATCAGCTGCTTTCCAGCCCTTTGCTGCTAAAAGCTCATCAAGCGGCTGTAAATATCCTGCAGCTGCAAATTCTCCCGCCCAGATAACGTCCATAGAAATAACGTCATATTCGCCGGATTTACTTGAAAGTGAATTCAATAATTGATCGTGCATCTGCCCCGAATCATTTGTCATTACTACTGTTTCAGCAGTATATAGCTCGCTTGCTTTATTAAATGCAGTTATGAGTTGGTTTAAAGCGTCTGTTGAGTCGGCTTGCACTGCAAAGGTTAATTTGGTTTTCTCTGTAGTTTTTGGTGGCTCCGGTGCCGGATCAGCTGACTTACTAGGTGTAGATACTGGTTGCTGGGACTGTGTTGCAGGTTGCGTGCCACACCCTGTTGCAAATGTAAAAATCATGAATACTGTAAGCAGAATAGACAAGACTTTTTTCATGACAATCCCTCCTTGAATTATCCCTTCTTATTGATTAAGGTTCATCTAAGGAAACCTCTCAATTGACATTATGACAGTTTAGAAATACAATGCTTATAGGATATTTAAATAACTATTAATATTTTTAGATTTAATTTCATATTCCTCAGAAGCCAATAGCGAGTTTACAGATGCCCCCAGATTCGAGGGATTTGTCATGAGTGAAAAAATAATTTATAGCAAAATTGAAAAGTATGCGTCATATTATAAACATCCATCCTATTATTTAGAGCGAAAAATGCTTAATGCCCTTAAGCGCGGTATTCGCAAAGAAGCCACTGAAACCCTAAATGTCATTAATAAAATGGAGCGAGCAAGGCTTGCAGATTCCCCTGCCCGGTCAGTCAAAAACTCGCTGATTGCCTCGTGCACATTATTTACCCGCGCAGCAATCGACGCTAATGTTCCGCCGGAGGATGCCTTCTCCCACTCAGATGTACATATACTTGAGATTGAGGCCTTAAATAATTTATACCATCTGAAAGAATATGAATATATCATGTTGGAGGATTACTTTCAGCTCATTGAAAAATACCGGCAGGAGCACTACTCTCCACTTACAATAAAGATTGTTCAACACATACATGAGAATATTACAGAGCAAATTACATTAGCTAATATCAGCTCTTTTGTCAAACGCTCAAGAGCCTATATAAGCATGTTTTTTAAAGATGAAGTCGGCCTGGGTCTGATGGATTACATTAATCTCAACAAGACCGAAGAGTCAAAGTATTTTATTAAATATACTAATATGTCAATTGCTGAGATTGCCTATCTATTCAATTACTGTAACCCTGCCTATTTCTCCAATATTTTCAAGAAATACATTGGCATGACACCCAGCGAATTTAGAGTGTCTAAATAGTAAATCCGCACACCATTTTTTGATACTGGTATATAATGCATTAATTAAGGACATATTGATTTCCGTACATATGTTCGGTATAATTAGTATTATTGTAAAGAGAAGACAGCATGGTTTACAAAGCAATATTTATAAGTATATTATATTTACAATAAACCAATAATACCATTTCTGAAACAGAAAGAAGAATACAGATGAAAGATAAAATATATATAAAGGGAGCTTGCGAGCATAATCTTAAGAATATTGACGTTATGATACCCAGGGACAAGC
>CAYYHH010000083.1:0-7214 GCA_964471645.1 uncultured Oscillospiraceae bacterium | reverse complement strand
ACAGACATTGAATTTCCTCCTTTCCATCCGGATCTAAAATACCTATTGGCCGTCCCATCCCTTTGATCAGTCTAGCCAGTTTAGCCTTCTTGTTCTCAGGGAACAGCCGATCAACGAAGCTTGTTGGCTATCTCCTCCAGCTTTCTGAATCTGTGATTGACCCCTGACTTTTTTAAAGGCGGATCCAATAATTGACCCAATTCTGTGAGAGAGCTCTCTGGATTTTCCAGCCGCAACAGGGCGACTTCCCTGATCTTTTCCGGCAGATAATCCAAGCCGCCTTTTGATTCTATCATGCGGATGGTCCCTATCTGCCTGGCGGCACTGTCGACGGTTTTATCCAGATTCGCACTCTCACAGTTTACAATACGGTTTGTCTTATTTCTCAGCTCTTTAACTATTCTGACGTTTTCAAACTCCATGACTTGCATGTTTGCCCCCATCAATGCCAAAAAATCGCTGATCTGTTCGCTTTCCTTGAGGTATACGATAAAGTTATTCTTCCTCATAGTCACTTTTGATCGAAAACCAAAACTGTTGATCAGTTTTTTTATGTCGTTTGCAAGGGTCTCATTGCTGCATACGATTTCCATGTGATAGCTTTTTTCCGGGTGGCTGATTGTTCCGGAACCCAGAAATGTACCGCGCAAGTAAGCCCTTTTGCAGCACCTTGTTTTTATAAGGTCGACAAAAATGTCCTCGGGGAAATAGTTGTTTCCCTCGCGTATACGAAGTATTCCGGTTTCCCTTAAAATTTGCTCGGCGTTATCATCGTTCTTAATAGTCAGTTGATATACCCTGCCTTTTTTAAGCACGTTGCTCTGTCCGATCTTAAGGTTTGCTCCCACACCAAAATAGCTTTTTATCCTCTTCAGGAAAAGCCTTGCAATTGCCGGATTCTCTGTTGTAATCTTCAAATCCAGCTTACCGTTCCCCGAAAACACTACCGAGCCGCACATTCTTATAAACCCGGCAATCTCAGCCAACATGCAGCACTTTTTCGTCTCCTCTGAACGAGTCATCTCATTTTTGACGTCAGAAGAAAATGACATTATGCCAGGCTCAATATCTTTCTGGCTTCATCAGGTGTCGCAATCTCCCTGCCAAAGAATTTTGCTAATTTAACAACCTTCTCCACCATTTCACCGTTGCTTTTTGCCAAAACGCCTCTCTCCATATAGATGCTGTCTTCGAACCCGACCCTTACATGGCCGCCCATGATAATGGCTCCGGCTGCGATTTCAAAGTTTCTTCTTCCGATTCCGCAGGCTGTCCATGTTGATCCCGGAGGAATGCTGCCAACCATAAAGGCGAGATCTCTCAAGGTCGCACTCATCTGAACGCCTAAAACAAAGTCGAAGTGAAGGGGGTGAACCAGAAGTCCTTTGCGGTCTATCTTCAATGCGATATCGATCATGCCCTTGTCAAAGACTTCAATTTCCGGCTTGATTCCTTTTTCCTTCATTATCTTAGCGAAGTTCATTATTGTATTGTCGGTATTTACGAATATTTCATCGCCTCCGAAGTTCAATGTTCCGCAGTCCAATGTGGCCATCTCCGGCGTAGGTACCACATCTGTTGACGCCAAGCGCTCAAGATCCGTCATCCCGACGGCTCCGCCTGTGGAAGGCTGAATGATGATGTCGGGGCATACAGCTTTTATAGCATCAATAGCCTCCTGGAATCTTCCTGTGTCCTGGGTCGGTGTTCCGTCATCCCAGCGAACGTGAAGATGGATTATTGAGGCGCCTGCATCATAGGCTGTTTTTGCCTCCCTCACTATTTCTTCAATAGTATAGGGTACTGCAGGATTTTGCTCCTTTGTTACTTCCGCGCCGCAAATGCATGCTGTGATAATCAATTTTTCCATATTGTTTAACTCCTTTAAATAATTATCTCCAATAACTTTTGACGATTAGATTAGATTATATTATAAGTCCCTGTGTATGGTCAAGATGCGTCGTCCGGCTTCCCGAAACATCTCCGAAAACAGATTGGCCATTACTACGGAGCGATGCTGTCCCCCCGTGCACCCCAGTGCCAGGACCAGCTGAGATTTCCCTTCCTTAATGTAAAAGGGAATAAGATCGTCGATTAAAGCATAGGTCTTTTCGACAAAATCCCGGGCCTGGGGGTTTTTCATCACATAGTCCTTGACTTTCTTGCTGTTACCCGTTAAATGCCGCAAACTGGCCAGGTAAAACGGATTCGGAATAAAACGAAGATCCATTACAATATCCGCATCCAGGGGAATGCCGTGCTTATAGCCGAAGGATTGAACTGTCATGGTGAATCCCGTAGCTTCATCAGATGTAAGTACATTCCGCAGTTCCTCATGCAGCTGCGCCACTTTCATCTTCGACGTATCTATAATGTAATCGGCGTCTTTGCGTATATCAGAAAGCTTCTCTCTTTCCTCAGCTACCCCTTCGGTTATACTCCCATGGGAAGCCAAAGGGTGAACCCTTCTGGTTTCTTTGTACCTTCGTATCAGTACTTCATCAGAAGCCTCCAGGAAAAGTACTTTAAAATTCATACCCTCTTTCTTCAGAACCTCGAGGCCGTTGCGAAGATCGTCAAAAAACTCCCCTCCCCTGATGTCGATACCGAAAGCTGCTTTCTTGATCTTTATTTTGTCCTGAACCGCCAACTGAATAAAATTGTTGATGAGCACCGGAGGCAGGTTGTCTATGCAATAATAACCCATGTCCTCCAGGCAGTTCATCGCTTGGGATTTTCCCGATCCCGAGAGACCTGTGACGATAATGAATTCCATATTAAGCCTCCTTCAAGTTATCTATTCTGGCCGGATCAACACCTGCTTCAAGGGCCCTCTTCAAGCCCGGAACAAAAGTACCTACCCTCCGGGGCGAATGGGCGTCGCTGCTTATAATAAATCTGACATTCGTTGAAGCCAGCCTTGAAAGTTCCGCCGTTACAGGTGCCTCATGCCATGTGCTGATTTCCATCATTGTTCCGGTATCTTCGCATGCCTTCGCAATAGCCATCAGATCAAAGGGACCCTTGTCCCCGGGGTGGGTCAAAACTTTGATCTTATTCTCATAAAGGGCCTTGATGACAAGCTCTGTGTTTATATTTTTGAGTTTGGTGCCCTGCTTTTATCAAACTTCTCAGCCGCTAAATTGCACAAATGTATCTTTGCGGCCGCTAACGGTTTTTCACCGAATATGCCGTAATGATACCCGGCAAGAATATAGTCGAGATCCTCGGTTTCTTTATCGGCAATGTCCAACCGACCAGAGGGATTGATTATGTTTGCCTCCACGCCCAAAAGAATTTTTATATCCGGATACAGGGGCTGCAGCCTCTCTATTTCTTTACGCATCACCGGAATGTCTTTTCTCTTTATCCCGTAGAACACATGGCCGGGACCGTGATCTGCTATACCGATCACTGACAGACCCTTGGATTGGGCAACCTTGACATTATCCTCAATAGAACCTTTGCCGTGGGAAAAAGTCGTGTGGGTATGAATATCGTAAATCATGCGGTATCTCTTCACATCTTTTTCGTATTTGTTCATAACCCAATCCCCTTCATATTTGATCATAATCCAATCCCACGATATTTTCATGGCGACTCCACTGTGAATCTGCCGGTCACATTGTGATCATATCTTTTTTTATATCAAAACAACCTTGTTGTTAATCATAGCATTGCGACGTTGCGATCTTATTACGGTTCGGTTTCATCCGGAGCAATACTATCCCGTCCGAGCCGACCGGACCTATTAAATTTAACCGGGGCGATCGGTTGAATCTGTTCAATCGGTTCAATCTGTTCGATTGGTTCAATTGGTTCAACCGGTTCAATCAGGATCAATCAGGATCAATCCTGCCCTATTATCCTGATTTCCGGTTCCAGATGTATACCATAGTTATCATATACCCTTGTCTGAACTAATTTCATCAAATTTATAATATCGGCCGCTGTGGCGTCTCCGTTATTTATTATGAACCCGGCGTGAAGCTCCGATACCTTGGCACCTCCGACAGAAACACCTTTCAACCCGGCGTTTTGGATCAGAGTCCCGGCATAATTTCCCGGAGGTCTTTTGAAAAAGCTGCCGCCGCTGGGGTAATCGAGAGGCTGTTTTTCCCTGCGTCTTTTGTTGAAATCATCCATTTTTGCGGACACCTCTTTATAGTCCCCGCTTAAAAGCCTCAGCGTGACAGAAAGGACTATGCCTTTATCCTCCATCAACCTGCTCCATCTGTATCCATAACCCATTTCTTCGGCGGTCAGGTTTTCTATCACCCCCCCGGCCATCTTCAAGACCTTGACATTTTCGACGATTCTGCTCATGTCTCCGTCATAGGCACCTGCATTCATGTATGCTGCTCCGCCTATACTTCCCGGAATCCCCGATGCAAATTCAAAGCCGGTGAGACTGCTTTCCAAAGCTTTCGCGGCCACATTCTTCAGCAATGCTCCAGCTCCCGCTTCAATAGTGCATCCATTCACATCTATCCTGCTGAACCTGTCGCCTATTTTCACTATTATTCCCCGAAATCCGCCGTCCCGCACCAGTATATTGGTACCGTTCCCCATGATATAATATGGTATGTCGTTTTCGCCTATTGTTCTTATAACATGCTGCAGCTGTTCTATATCGTTTGGAATGGCCAGGATCGCTACATTCCCACCCGCCCTGAACGAGGTATACTCCGCCATGGGAGCATTTTCTATAATCCGGCCCGCTCCGGGCCCTTCGGATAATTTCCTTAAGGTTGCTTTTAAATCCAAATCCATGCCTCCATATTTCAGTTCCTGAATGAAAGTCGGCAAGTCGCCAACAGCAAACATATAAAATAATATGATACAGGTATCAAAACTATCCTTCGCAGAGTCGTAGTAATCCCCGAAAAGATCTTTTGACACCTCAATGATAAAAGTGGCGCTATATTTAAATTATACCCGAATTATCGAGCAATGTAAAGAAAGCGGGGGCCGCCAATATGTCATACCTCATTGTATTTACTGTGCTCCGGCCTCTGATTTACGAAACATTAAAAAATGCCTCGTGTGTATATTTATAATTATTCTTGCATAAATATTAAAATATCTATTGCAAAAGCAATAACCCAATGCTATAATTCTCCACATGAACGAAATAGTATTGTATCGACATCACCGGTTTGATACAAATATTCACACTGTACTTTCCCCGAAACGGGATATTCAAGAGTGTTTTAAATCGTTTTAGTGTTTTGGTAAATGTCCGGCGACAAATATATAGATCCAGGAGGAATAATTAATGGAAAATGAAAAAGAAAAGATAGTTTTAGCCTATTCGGGAGGTCTTGACACCTCGGTCATAATGACCTGGTTAAAGGAGAACTACAATTGTGATGTAATCGCCGTCTGCTGTAATGCGGGACAGGATGAGGATTTTGAGGCCATCGAAAAGAAGGCTTACGATACGGGCGCCTGGAAATCCTATATTGTAGACATACGCGAAGAATTCATTACGGATTATGTATGGCCTACTCTGAAGGCAGGTGCCGTTTATGAAGGCGATTATCTGCTGGGGACATCGATGGCAAGGCCCCTGATGGCAAAGAAATTAGTTGAGATCGCCGAGGAAGAGGGCGCCTTTTACATAGCACACGGCTGCACGGGAAAAGGTAATGACCAGGTTCGCTTCGAGGCAACTATCAAAGCCTTGAGCCCGGCCATAAAAATCATTGCCCCCTGGAGAATATGGGATCTTGAATCAAGGGAAGACTGCATTGCTTATGCCAAAGCTCATAACATCCCCATCAACCAGACCGAAGAGGATATTTACAGCAGGGATCAAAACATTTGGCATATCAGTCATGAAGGCGGAAACCTGGAGAATCCGTGGAATCAGCACAAGAACGATATATTAAAAATGAGCGTTACCCCCGAAAGTGCGCCCGATGAGCCTACCTTTGTAGACATTGAATTTGAAAAGGGAGTTCCCGTTGCCGTCGACGGAGAGAAACTGGACCCTATCGAGCTGCTCACTAAACTCAATAAGCTGGCCGGAGAAAATGGCGTAGGTACCATCGATATTATTGAAAATCGTTTGGTCGGAATGAAATCCAGGGGTGTATACGAGACACCGGGCGGCACGGTTTTGTACAAAGCCCACTCCGCATTGGAAAAGCTGGTTTTGGACAGAGATACTATGGCTTACAAAAACATCGTAGCTCAAAAGTATTCCCAACTAGTCTATGACGGACTTTGGTTTACCCCTTTGAGGGAAGCGATCGACGCCTTTGTGGATTCGACTCAGACCTTGCTAACGGGAACTGTAAAGATTAAACTGTATAAAGGAAACAGCATACCAGTCGCATCTAAGTCAAAATACTCACTTTACAGTGAAGAATTTGCCACTTTCAGCAAAGATGAAGTATATGACCAAAAGGATTCGGAAGGCTTTATCAATTTGTTTGCTTTACCGCTGAAAATAAGGGCTATCCATAAACAGAACCTGGAGGGAGGAGCAGAACCCCATGAAACTTTGGAAAGGAAGATTCTCAAAGGAGGCGAATTCATCCGCTGATTTATTCAACGCTTCCATAGAAACGGACCAAAGGCTTTACAAGCAAGATATACAAGGCAGTCTGGCCCACGCCCTTATGCTGGGCAGACAAGAGATCATACCCATGGAGGAGGCCGAAGCGATTCGGCTTTCTCTGCGTGGGATCCTTCAAGATATCGAGGAAGGCAAAGTAGAGTTTACCACAGAACGGGAAGATATCCACATGAACATTGAAAGCCTGCTCACAGAGCGTATCGGTGATTCGGGCAAAAGGCTTCACACCGGCAGAAGCAGAAACGATCAGGTAGCTACGGACATCAGGCTATATCAAAAGGAAGTAATAGGAGAAATCCGGGGCCTCCTGACGACCCTGATTGATACCCTGGATAACCTTGCCAATCAGCATAAAGAAACTATAATGCCCGGTTACACCCACCTTCAAAGGGCTCAGCCGGTAACTCTGGCATTGCATTTGGGTGCTTACGGGCAAATGTTCGGCAGAGATCTGGACAGGTTCAGCGACTGTCTGAAACGGACCGACCTTTCTCCCCTGGGAGCGGGGGCTCTGGCGGGCACCACATACCCTATTGATCGGGAATTTGTCGCTTCGGAGCTGGGTTTTTCCGGAATATGCGAAAATACCATGGATGCTGTCGGCGACAGAGATTTTGCCATAGAATTC
>CAYYHH010000082.1:0-7275 GCA_964471645.1 uncultured Oscillospiraceae bacterium | reverse complement strand
CCGGGCTTCCCATGAGCGCCTTGTCTCTTCCGGCTTTTGAGCTGGTGGTTCTGTCGCCCAGCATCGTTGTGGCCAGTGACATCTGCCCTCCGGTCATACCGAAGACACCGTTGTTGACTACTATCATGGTAATGGGCACGTCCCTTATTGCCGCATAACAAGTCTCCGAAAATCCGATTACATATGAGCATCCATCACCGGCGTGGACATAAACAGTTTTTTCGGGCCTGACTTTTTTAATTCCCGTGGCTACGGCTGCGCAACGGCCGTGGGGTCCGGCTATGCAATCAAGGTCGAGGGATTCCAAAGACCAATAAGCACAGGCTATGTCCACAGCGCAAATAGTATCATCTACCAACCCCAGTTCTTCTAGGGATTCGGCTATCAGCCTCTGGATTATACCGTGGCCGCATCCTCCGCAGTATCCGGTTTCCTTTATAATTGTTTCTGGTTTTTTAAACGTAGGCATATCAAATCACCTCCATAGGCTCTATTTCGCCGGCTAATATTTTTTCACAATAGGCTATGATTCCGGCCGATGTGGGAACATCCGCACATGTAAGGTAACCGTATAGCGGCTTTTGATGTTTGCATGCCAGCAGTACATCTTCACCCATTTGCGAAGATACGCTCATTTCAACAGTTAAGTATCCTTTAACGGAATCGGGTATATTTTCGAAGGCCTTTCTGGGATATGGCCATACTGAAATCGGACGTATCAATCCGAGTTTTATTCCTTTTTCTCTGGCTTCTTTGACAGCCGTCTTGCATACTCTGGCGGAAATCCCGTAGGCTACCAAAACTATCTCGGCATCCTCTGTCATGACTTCTTCCCAGCGCTGTTCTTCATTGAACATAGTTGTGAACTTTGTTCTAAGAATTTCATTCCAGGCGTCGTAGCCAATCGTTCTTTCTTTGTTAGTGACCTTATTCTTTTTGACTCCCCGGGGCTTGCCGGTCAAGGTCCAGTCAAATTTATCTATGTCATGCTCGTATGGTTCAGGTAATTCACATGCCTCAACCATCTGGCTGATTGCCCCATCGCTTAAAATAATGACCACATTGCTATATTTTTCTGCAAGGAAAAATGCTTCATAAGTCAGCTTTGCGCACTCATTCACTGATGCCGGTGCAAGCACTATGCATCTCTTATCTCCATGACCGCCTCCTCTTACTGCTTCCCAATAAGAGTCCTGTCCTTCGGTGATCTCGCCGTCACCCAAGCCGTATCTCATAACATCGACGATAACCGCCGGTAAATTATATGAAGACAGATATGAAATGCCTTCCTGCTTCAAGTCGTAACCGGGCCCGGAAGAGCTGGACATACATCTGGCTCCGGAAGCTGCCGCGCCCCATATCATGCTCATGCTGGCTATCTCCGATTCAGCCTGTATAAATACGCCTCCGCGCTTGGCCATATTGTCTGACATGTATTCAAGTATTTCGTTCTGCGGTGTGATCGGGTAACCGGCGTAAAATCTGCATCCGGCTCTGATTGCGGATTCGGCTATTGCTTCGTTACCGTTCATTAATACCTTTTTCGATTCCAAATTCTTTCCTCCTCTCTTTTGGACCATCATTCAATGGTGTAAACATAATCCGGACAAATTTTATAGCACATTCCGCAACCGATACATAATTCCTCATCGACTTCGATGATCTCATATCCCTTTTTGTTGACTTTTTCAAGTGGTATTATTGCTTTTTTGGGGCATACGCCTACGCACAGGCGACATCCCTTGCACAATTCCACATTGGCTTTTGCTTTTGCTTTTGCCACTTAATGATCCCCCTCCTTGATAGTTAAATGATGCCATGTGGGCCATCCGGACCGTAGAATGCTTCGTGACTCACATGGCGTTCATTATGTTGATTGTTCTTTTCTGAATAATTATTTCACCATCTCGTCAAAATTGCCCAAATTGTCCGGTTTTTGTCCAAGGAAGTGTGCTCCCCTGAATCCGGCAACTATATTCAGAATCATGATAAACGAGATTGGAAGACCGATTATTACCCACATACCCTTGACAGAGGTTACCCCGCCGGATGCTACCAGGATGTAGGCTATAGCTCCCATGATTACTCCGATAACGATTTTAAGCTTTGTAGGCGCTTCTTCATCTACACTCAAATCTCTGACGCTGATAGTTGCAAGCGCTGCGGCGATGGGGTCTGCCATCGTTGAGAAAGATGTAAAAATACAGACTACAAACACAGCTGTCAGCAGGCCGCCTGCGGGGAAGCTGTTCAGTATATGGAATATTGTCGATTGCATGCCATTTTCGTTTACAGCCTGCAAAATGTCAAAGCTGCCGGTGGACTGCATGTGTATGGCCATGCCGCCAAATGAGGCAATCCAAACAAAGCAGAAAGCAGAAGGTGCCAAAACATTTACCAGTACAAATTCTCTGATTGTGCGCCCCTTAGCCAATCTGCTCAGGAAGAGACCCAAAATAGGTGCATATACAATGAAAGATGCCCAGTACTGAACGGTCCAGTCGGCGTACCACAGATCATCTTCTGCCATCGTGTTGAGCATCATTGTTTTCTGCGGCCATTTTACGAGCAATTCTGCAAAGGATTCGGTTCCGAGCTTCGCAATAAATGTTGTCGGCCCGAACACAAGGATATATATCAGGATTCCTATAAATACTATGGTTGTAAAGGAAGAGAGTTTCTTCATTCCCTGACCAAGACCGGTAACGCATGAAATTGTAAATAATGCCGTAATTACGACCGCTACTACCAACCACAATCCTTTACCCTGTGCAATTCCCGTAATCGAGTTGATTCCGGCGCCGATCTGCATCAGCCCGACACCCATGGAGCAGGCTACGGCACCGCACATTGTGAAAATTGTAAGTCCATGTACAGCGGTTTCAAGCCTGGGGGATTTTTTACCGATAGCCATATCCATAACCGGACCGAAAGCCAAAGGTTTCTTGAGGTTGAATGTGCAAAGTGCAAAGGCGACTGCGCACATTGTATACATTGCATATTCCGGAAGCGACCACTGCCACATAGCCTGGGATACTGCAAATGTTGCCGCTTCTTTTGAGAAGGCTTCTACTCCGGCTGATGCGGGAGGTCCCGAAAAGTGATAGATTGGCTCCCCTAATGCCCAAAACAGAATACCGGTTCCGATGCCTCCGCAAAGTGACATTGTGATCCAGTTCCAATATTTGAAATCCGGTTTGGCATCCGGGCCGCCTATTCTGACGTTGCCATATTTCATAACAACGATGAAAAGGGTGAAAGCCAAGGTAAAGAATGCTAAAAGTTCGAAATACCAACCGACATGGTGGGCCATACCGTAAAGTGTTTTGTTCAGGAGGTTACCCATTGCCTCTTGCTTGAAAACACCAAAACCGATGAAAATGACCAAAGCTATCATAGCCGGCCAGAACGCCCATATGTTCAGCGGGTTTTTTTTGTTTAACGTAACCATTGCTCTTGCTCCTTATTATTTTAATAGTAGATATCAATAGTGTCTTTGTCGTCAAAAAATTCTACGGATTTTGCACCTTCAAGCTTTTTATAATCTTCTTCACTCAGGTTCACAACAGGGATGTCAATATTATAGAAATGCTTTGCAATCAGCGGGCCCGTTATAATGACAGGGTCGCTGCGCAGGTTGATCATAGCCGCGGGTGCGCATCCGGCTCGTACCATTTCCAGGATTACCAGGCCTGCACCGCTGCTTCCTCTGCCAAAGGGGAACGCGAATGCTTTACCGGCCATGTTTTCTTTATAGTTGGCATGTCTGTTGTCACGGATCTCGCCCGTTGCCTGGTTGGCACCTCCCCAGAAACTGAAGGAATCGTTAGAAAACAACAAGTCAGCTTTTACACTGCCTGATACAGCTTTTTTACATTTAACAGTTACTTTCTCCATGGTTTTGCCTCCTTTACCAGTCTTCCTGCAACTGCAGTTTCAACACATTCTCTCAAATTTCCATATACCGGCTGGAGACCTCTCATGCTGAAGCAATAGGTATTGAACTTACCGGAGTTGGACATGATAGAGTTTGTTCCCAGTTTCTGAGATCTGTATTCAAGGATACAGCCATCACTGTAAATCTGGACTCCCGAGCTTAACAGTGATTCGTATAGCCCGCTGTCTTTGATTCTGTCCAAAGTAGTCCTGCTGACTATGATCCAGAATTCCGTTTTATCGCTTACCTTGCGCCCTGCCAACAATTTTTCCAAATCGAGACATTCTGTATATGAGAAATGCGGGCATCCCAGCAGAACGATGTCAATGTCATCTTTGACGTCATTATTTGTCAATTGTCTTTCGGCTTCGGCTAATTCTTTGATACCTATTTGCACTACTTCCTGAGGCTTTTTGCCATTGAACGCCATTTCCAGCGTATGTGCTTCGGGGGTAACTCCTATAATGTGGAAAAGCGCAATCCCGCCGGAAGAGGCTGCTGTTGCACTGAACTGTTTTAAGTTATCATTTGTGATGTTCTTTGGCATACCATCGATAGCCCAGACTCTGTCGCCGACAATGGAGCCGTAAGCATAGGAAATCAAGTTATGAATGCTGTCATCTTCAAAGTATTCCGGTTTAATATCTTCCCCTAATGTCACCAGGCCCTGTGCATATCTATTTTCCGTAACATGCAGACCATAATAGGGTACTCTTCCTGCAATTCCGCAAAGCAATTCCAACGGTCCTGCGTAGCGGTTTGTTCTGGCGCCGATTATAGAGTTGACGTAGTTGATAACATTCGATTCGGCACATGCCAGCTGTTGTCCAAAGGATGGTTGAAAGCCCGATTGATAAGGTGCGCATGACCAGGTTGGAATAGCACCCATCTTAACGTGAGACGCCTCTATTCGTCTTGTCGCGCTCATGGTTTCAATGTCATGCTTTTGCCTGTCCCACTTGTTGATATCACATGCGGTGGCATTTGTAGTCGTAGGTACAGCAAATTTTGCACCCTTTTCTGCAAGCAATTCGGCAAAAGCCACCTGTGCTTCACCGGCATAAACAGTACTGTCGTCATGGCATGCAACGATTTCGACAAATTCATCTACATCGTAGAATTTGGCCAGGTCGTACAATACTTGCATTGCTTGCTGACGTATCTCACCGTGTTCACCATCAAGCATAGCTTTTTCATAATCTGTCAGTTTCATTTTTTCTCCTTTCTTTATTAGAGAATCCTAATACAACTTTCGCCGCTATTATGAGCAAGTAGCGTGCCAAAATAATAAAGTTGTTCTGTAGGTTTGTGGCGAATAATGACGAGAACCATGGAATTTCATTGTTTATATTATGTCAAAAGTATTAATAAAACCTTGCCTGCCCCGCTTGGCGCAAGACAATATTCATACAATTGTCTAATTTGGTATGAATTTAACCCGACCAGTCTAGACACCATTAGACAATTGTACACATTTGTCGATGAAAACAATAAATCAAAAAACTACCTTCGCATAACCATGACATGTATTAAACGAAAAGGTAGTTTAAAATAAAATTTATTTCAATTTGCTATTTGCGCGTAATTCCATACTTCTTCATTTTATGAATCAACGACTGTCTGTGGATATTCAATTCTCTGGCACATTTTGAAACGTTACCATTGCACTCAAACAATGTGTTAACGATTTTCTCAATCTCTGCCTTTTCAATTTCCTTAAACACAGCTGATACGTTTTTTGCGGCTGCCGGATTTTCGATTTCGCTGTTACTTGCCACTTTATGATTACCCTGTGTTCCGGAATTACCCTGTACTTTAGAGCCGCCCTGTATTTTCGGGTTACCCTGTATTTTCGGGCTGCCTTGCATTTTAGAGTTACCCTGTCTTTTAGTATCCCCTTGTATTGTATATATACTGCTTCCGGCAGTTACTTCATCATCTTCAAGTATATACTGTGGCAAGTGGCTCATGTTGAGTATTTGCTCACTATGCGATGCAATTGTAACAGCGTACTCAATACAGTGCCTCAACTGACGCACATTTCCCGGCCAGGAGTAGTTCGTGAAAAAATGACGTACATCGTTATTGTATGATATGATTTTTTTACTGAGTTTTTCGTTGAAAGCCTTTATAAAATAATCTGCCAACAAAAAAACATCATCGCCTCTGGACGCCAGATTGGGTATTGTGATATCGATTACGGCTAATCTGTAAAAAAGATCTTCCCGGATTTGACCCAGAGACAATGCCTCTTGTGGCAGGGCGCTGGAACTGCTTATAATCCTTACATCAGTCGGTATATCGTCTTTCCCGCCTATCCTACGAACCTCTTTTGTTTCTAAGGCCCTCAGCAGTTTCGCCTGCATGACATATGACATGGAGTTGATTTCATCCAGAAAAAGTGTTCCGCCATGAGCCTGTTCAAATAATCCTTCAGTATTTTCCGCGCCGGTGAAACTTCCTTTTGAGGTGCCAAAAAGAATGCTTTCAAAAAGAGTGTCGGGGATAGCTGTACAGTTTATGGCAAGAAAAGGCTTGTCTTTTCGAGTGCTTGTTTTATGAATCGCTTTGGCGAAAACTTCTTTTCCCGAGCCCGTTGAGCCTGCCAGAAATACCGAGGCATCATTCATTGAGGCGATTTGCGCAATGTGTATTGCCTTTTTGAAATTAGGCGACTCACCTATGATCTCCGTAAATGCATCCGATAGGGATTTTGACTCGCTGTTTGGTGCGTTCAGGCTATTTTGCAGAGATAGGTTCTCCATAACTAAATTCTTCAAAGATGTCACGTCCTTGTGAATGGAGACGACTGCCAGTAACTTGTCCCCATCCATTATCGGAAATGTTGTGCAGTCCATTGTGAAATATTTTCCGTTTACATAATATTTGTTCTCATAATTCTTGATTGGTTTACGGGTACGAATGACTTCTAAGCTTGGGCTGAAATCCTGTGAATACAGTTGATTTATGTGCTTGCCCTTGACTTCTTCATTAGTATATCCTTCCAGCCGCTCTACTGTTTTGTTGATAAAAAACATCTTTCCATTGTGATCAACCACATAGACCCCGTCGCGGATATGGTCCAAAAGAGTAGGGAAAATACCGACTATCATTTTTTCTTCCAGTGTTTTTGACATAAACTAACCTTCTATATTTATTGTTTACTAGTATCGCTTGATCCCATATTTTTTCATTTTATGTATCAGGGATTGCCTGTGCATGTTTAATTCCCGGGCGCTTTTTGAAACATTCCCGTTGCACTCAAATAGAGTGTTTACGATTCTTGCTATTTCGGCTCTTTCAATTTCACCAAACACATCCGTATCAACAGACGAAAC